>CAZWFJ010000015.1:0-33882 GCA_964633135.1 uncultured Puniceicoccaceae bacterium
CCAACTCGACACAGTCGCCCGCGCAACCGGGTTCAATCATCCAAGATCCCTGAAGCGATGGCTCCACAGTCAACAGCCCTCAAATAAATAACCCCAAAGTCCCCCTCCGCACGCTCAGACCGCAGTCGTGGCATTACGGGTGAAAAAAAGAATAATACTGGGTAAGCATAGGGCAGCAGACTCCTCCCTCCAAGGTGTCAGGCACCTCTAATTCAGACCGAATGATAATCCGCTCTATCCTCGGTAATTTTCCGTAATTCGCCCTTCAATCTTCAGATTCTCCTGATCCACAGACTAAGTTTCAAAAAACAAACCTGGTTCACTTTATTGAAAGCCGGCAATGGTCCTTGGATGGTAAAAGGTACGATTCCATGCAATCGCTCGTTGATCACTTCACTTTGTTGGAAAGTTCCCGGATTCTGGGAAGAAACATAGTAAATAATAGAACTGAGCTAAAATTTTACTTCGCCAAAAGGAATAATAGGACGGAGTTAGAAAAATGGTGCGGCGGGCCTGGCTCTTTGGGTCAGGGTGGGAGGTTTTCCTTGTCGAAGAGATTGTGGGCTTTCGGTCAATCTGCTCCGGTGCCGCCGATGAGTCCGGTCCATGCGGCGCGGTTGCCCCGGGCGTCTGTTGCCTCAATATGGAGAGTTCCCTGAGGGGGGGTTGAATCCGTTCCAACACTTTCCGGCAGGCGGAAGGTTGTCTCGCGACTGTCGAAGATACCGTCGAGAGGAAGGAGGGCGCGGCTTTCGGAACCCTCGAATCGGTAGCTCACGGCAGTGATGATACTAAAGGCATCGTTAACCTGGAACTCGAGGGGACTGTCATCCTTGGGCGGAATGATGGTAGGCGGCTCATTGTCGATCAGGATAAGATTTCCGCGTGTTTCGGCGGTTTTCGCGAGGCCGGGAGGGTTGCTCATGCGGTCGCTGGCCTCGATTCGCGGCTCATAATAGCCCGAGGGGAAGCCGTTGATGTTGAGCGAGAAGAACGGCTCCTTCAGATCCTCGGCCAAGAGCAACCAATCTTGTTGGTCGAGACGTCGCAGATAGAGCTTAAAGCGCAGTTCATCTTGATTGGGGTCTATGGCTTCCCATATCAGCGAGAGCCAGCCTCTATCCTCATGAATGATAAAGGGCGGGGGCGAATCGTTTTGGGAGGATTTGCGATTTCCGTTTTGGCTGAATAGCTGCGGGAGTGCTGCCCGCTGCGGAGCCTGCGGGGGAGCGGGGACACTTTCGAGCCGCACCGGAATGCCTTCGACGCGGCGGAAGATGGGAGCCTCGTTCGGAAGTTGGTAGAAAAGCTCCACACGGCGGACGACGGTGGCGGGCGAAGCGAATCGGGCGCGGTATTGGAAAAAGCGCCCTGGGGAACTGGCCACTTTTTGGTCTTTAAGCGGGGTCCATTCCCCCCAGGATTCGTCGGGGTCGCTGCGGTTGCCCGTGCGCGTTTCCCAATGGATCGAGTCGAGCTGAATGCCAACGGGCATCAGTGCTCCCCACCGAACTTTCTGGCCGGCATCGAAGACTTTGCCGGTCAAGGTGCCGGTGGCTGCCAGATCGTAAGTAAGCCGATGAATGGCAGCGGGGTTACTGGTGGCGATCCAAGCCTCCTGTTCGTCAATGGCCTCGATCCGGGAGACTTCTCCACCGTTGTTGCTTTCGGCCAGAAGGCTCCAGTCAAACCGGTCCTGGAACCGGTAGACCCGACCACGGGCGTCACTGCCAATGAGCATTTCCTCGCCGATCATTGCGGCGGAGAAAACCTTCTCATCGGAGCCGAGGAGGAGAACGTCAACAAATCCATCTGGGCCGACGTTGAAGATGCCGGACGGAAGACCATCGGGCGGGAGGGAGGCTTCTTCGTTTCCGTTTCCGTTTCCGTTATCGGAACTCATCGAGGGTTTGCCGGAGCGGTAGACGGCGATCCGAACACTGCCATCCTCCATTGGGAAAATGGCGCGCACCTCGCCCTGACCGAGTTCGAGCATGGTTTCGGCTTTCTCGTCCGGGCTTTTACGGAGCAAGTGTCCTCCTGGCCCTGTGGCGTAATAGAGGGTGCCATCATTGGCGAAGGCAAAGCTCGAAACGTGGACGGCGCGGGTTTCGAGTACTACCTCGGGTTCATCGCCTTGAGAGTAGTTGGCGGGGAGGCGATAGATACGTCCCGGAGATCCTGCGGCGATCAGCAAAGCTCCCTTGTTTTCGGGGTCTTCCACGATCTTCCAGATATAGAGTGACTCCAAATCCGCATAGATCTCGGGAAATCCGTTGCCATTGGAGACGCGGTAGATCCGTCCTCCGGGGGAGGCACCGCCGAAGAGATTCCCGTCCTTGTCGACATGGATAGCGCGGAGGAGCGGTTCATCAGGATCGAGGATTTTCTCCATTGCTCCGGTTGCGACCTCCATCCGGTAGACGGCACCGGGTCCTCCTGTGGCGAGGTAAAGAAATTCGTCTCCGATTTGGGTCAGGTCCCAGATGACCGTGCCAGCGGGAGGGCGAATGCCTTGCCCGAGGGTAGGGCCGACCCCCACACCCCCGTCCCAGTGGACGGCGACGCCGTTTAGCTCGCCGTCCGAAAAAGTCTGATAGCCCTCGAAGATGTGGCTATCGGTTTGGACGGCACTGGCGATTGAGCTGGCAAAAAGGAGGGGAAGGAGTGCAATTCGCGGCATAGGTCAGTTTTCGGTGGTAAATTCGATACGGGAGCTTCCGGAGAAAGCCCCGGGAACGGGAATGGAAGTCTCCCAGACGACGCTTTCGCGCAGGAGCATCTCGCCCGGTTTCTCGAGGCTGGATTGGTAGAGTCGGAGGACGGAGGGGGGCAGATCCTCCAGGTTGTGACCATCCAGCCGGAGACCGGGGTTGGGTCGGAGGAGTTGCACGTAGATCGAGCCGTTGTCACGGAGTTGTCCCAACTCGTTCAGAAGCTCGTCGAGTGAGCGGGCACGGGTGTTGAAGTGAAATCCGTTGTGGGATCGAATCGCATTGGCATCGGCGACGAGGAGGGAAAACGACGATCCTGGCGGGGCTTGTGGCAGGGGGACCGAGAGAGAGTGGCGAACGACTTCTCCCCCTCGCTTGCGCGTCGTGATGGTGAGCGGGACCTCCTCGCCGGGTCGGATACGGGAGCTTTCGAGGCGGATGCTGTGCAGGAGTTGCTGTTGTTCCTGGCGATTGGTCTGGAAATCGATTTCGATATTTTTGAGGCGGGGAAACTCCTGTGTGCCGTTCAGAACTGTGTTCAGGTTATCGGCGAACGAGAAAAGGATGTCGATCGCACCGCCAAACCCAACTCCTACCCGGGAGAGTTCGAGGGGTTCTTCGACTCCCTCAATCGAGAGCCGAAGATTTCCGCGCACGGTCGAGTCGGCTGGACCCTCTTGGGAGGTCAAGAGGGTCTGGGCGGCGTAGGCGAGGGCCATGGCCGGGATGAGGCGGCGGTGCTCGGCCAGTTTGCCGACGACGGGGGATTGGACGGCGGCGTCGGAAGAGACAGTTATCGGCACCATGTAGGGAATCCGGCCCAATTCGGCCTGGATGCCCGGCGAACTGTCTTGCCAGAGGGTGCCCGCCACCTCGCCAACATTGGACAACTTAAAACTAATGCGATAGCTTGCCACCACGTCGACGATTTCGGCGCTGCCCACAGGCAGCTCGACCGATCCGGATCCGAGCATTGGGTGGCCGAAGGCGATGATTCGGTCTCCTTCCCGGCGTGTGATTGTGCCTACTCCCGCCAGGGTAAGATCTCCCGAAGCGAGAATAACGGCCAGGGGTGAGCCGGCCTCAAATTTCCCGACATCCTCCTGGGCACGCCCGCCGGCTCCGGCGGTAAGATAGATATTCTTCTTCTCGAGCCAGGGACCGATTGCGCTCAATGCATGGGAAGAGAGTCCGGAGGTGAGCAGCGGTATGGGCAGGGGGAGTGGTGTCGATGAGGATGCGGCGTCGGCCTGGACGGCTGTTGCGCCACTGGGAATGCCGAGGCTGGCGTTCCTGGCTGGGGGGGGTAACGGGGAATCCTGGGTCTCGCGGTAAGGGACATCGGGGTAGCTCAGAAGCGGGTCCATCCACTCGATCGGGGTTACTCCGATCAAGGTTTTCTCCTTTGACCAGGGAAATCCGTAGGCATAGGCACCGGCGAGGCGTCCGCCAATGTAAACGGGGCTGCCGCTCATTCCCGAAACCGGTCCGACGTGAGTGTTTTCGAGGTCTGTGGCCCGGCAGAGAATGATCGGCATTCCGGGGCCGACAAAAGACTCTATAATCCCGACCACCTCCAGGGGGAATGCCTCTACCTCCGTGCCGGAGACCACGGTTCTCCACTCGCCGGCATCGCCCGGTTGGATTTCGCTCAGGGAGATGGTTTCCTCGGCGAAACAAATCGGTGTGATTACCAGTAGGAAAAAGAGGGTTGCCAGAGACTGGGAGGACATCAGGGAAGGATTTCGGTGGCGGTTTCGGCTGCGGCCTCTTTGGCGAGGAACCCGCCGGTCTGGGAGACGCTGGAGACAATGATGAAAGTGGCGTAGAGGATTAGAAGAATGCCGCCCTCGACTCGGGAGACTCTGCGATGCGACACAACGAACCAAGCAAAAACGGCGGTGAAGGCAAGCAGCATCGGGATTTCGAGTCGAATCAGCATGGGTTCGACCGGGAAGGGGAGGGCGGTCCCGACAACACCGCAAATCAGAACCAGATTGAATAGATTCGAACCGATAATGTTGCCGACGATGATACCGCTTTGCTTGCGAACAGCGGCGGCGATGGTGGCACCGAGTTCGGGGAGACTGGTGCCTATGGCGACAATCGTAATTCCGATCAGCGTCTCGCTCACCCCCATGCGCAGGGCGGCCTCGGTAGCGGCATCGACCAGGAGATCGGCCCCCAGCCAAAGGAAAATGGTCCCCACGAGGACCAGCCCCAGGCAGAGCCAGATCCTTTGGATTGGAGAGGGAATCTCCTCCTCGATTTCTTTCTCAATCCGTGATCCCCGGGCGGTGCGAACGATGAAGATCAGGTAGGCAACAGTGGTGCCGAGCAGGATGATGCCGCCAATCCGGGTCACTCCCGAACTGATATAAATGAGGATCGCAAACAGGGCCGTCACCGCAGCGAGAATCGGGACCTCCCACTGGATCAAGCGGTAGTGGACGGCGATGGGCGTAATTAATGCCGCAGAACCGAGAATCAGGCCCATATTGGCGGCATTGCTTCCGATCACATTGCCGATCGCCAAGCCCGGTTGATCGCGGGCGACTCCCACCAGCGCCGTAAACAGCTCGGGGGTTGAGGTGGCAATCGAGACGACCGTGAGTCCGACAACGACGGGGGCCACATTGAGGCGAATCGCCAGGCTGGCGGCACCGCGGCAAAGCCAGTCGCCCCCCACCATTAGGAAGCAGAGGCCTCCGATGATGATCATCGCGAGGACCAGCCCGGGAAGGGAACTAACATCAATGATTGTCGAAAGGTTGAACATATTTTGGTGCGCAATCGTTCCGAAGGTAATCCCGGATGGCAAGCGAATCCCACGGGCGGTGCGATTCGGGCATCGCCTGAGCAAGATCGCTTCAAGTGAGGTCGATCTTGTCGCAGGAGCCGTTCGCAGGCGAGGCTGAAGCCATGCCCCACAGTGGGCGGGCTGCGCTGGCTGCTTTAGTGCCTACCAGAACCGGCATCGCCGCTTTCCGTCTTCCTGGGACTCCCCGCGTCCCCGCAGCTCCTAGTATCTTGTAATAAAATCAATTTCGTATCAAAGCGTAGTCGGGCAGCCTTGGCCCAATGGCACTCGATTCAGGCCTTAACTGAGTGCCATTGCAGCCTTGGCCCCCTACCTCTTGCGCCAGCTCATCAAGCCAAAGAGAGTCGGGCGGCAGAGCCAACCCGACTGCCGAAAGGCAGAGTAGCCCATGCTTTTAAGCTTGGGCTTTGGTCCGACTACGAAAGAAAAACTGTTACAAGATACTATTCGTGCCATGGCACTCCTGCCATGCAGAAGCTCCCGCACCAAAAATTAGCGGCAGCTGATTGGGATTTCGGATGGACACGTCTCAATCTCTGCCTCATACCGCCAATTCTATGAAGGTCTATTTAAACGGTGAATTTGTGGAGAAGGAGGAAGCGAGAATCTCGGTTTTCGACCACGGATTTCTATACGGGGACGGCATTTTCGAGGGCATTCGCCTTTATCAGGGCAACATTTTTAAGCTGGAGGAGCATTTGATTCGCCTCGAACAGTCGGCCAAGGCTTTGATGATCACGATGCCGGTTTCCCGGGACGGGATGCGCGAGCTGGTCTGTGAGTCGTGCCGGGTCAATGGCCTGACCGATGGCTACATCCGGCTGATCGTCACTCGGGGTGTTGGCTCGCTGGGACTCTCGCCGAAGGGCTGCGGACCGGCCGGGCTGGTGATCATCGCCGATACGATTGAACTCTTTCCGGCGCGCTATTACGAGGAGGGCCTGAAGATCATCACTGTACCGACTCGCCGGCTGGGTCCGGCCTCCCTGCCGCCCATGGTAAAGTCGCTGAACTATCTGAACAATATTCTGGCCAAGATCGAGGCACAGGCGGGGGGCTTCCCCGAAGCTCTGATGCTGAACGAGCAGGGATACGTGGCCGAGTGCAGCGGAGATAACGTCTTTATTATCCAGGGCGATACGCTGGTGACCCCTCATACGGCCTCGGGCAGTCTCCGCGGAATTACCCGTGAGGCCGTTTTGGAAATCGCCGGGGAGAACGGCTTGTCGATCGAGAAGAAGAATCTTACCCGCTATGATATCTGGGTCGCGGACGAGTGCTTTGTCTCTGGAACGGCTGCCGAGATCGTTCCGGTTGTCGAGGTCGATCACCGCGTGATCGGAGACGGGAATCCCGGTCCCCACACGCTGCGGCTCCTCGAAAAATTCAAGGAACACGTTTGCAAGGACGGTACTCGGATTTGACCCGCACCCGGATTTCGCCCATCGTTTCTGAATGGCGAAACCAAAACAGTGCATCCACTGCGATAAGCCGGCGACGATTCATCTGACCCAGATCGTGGACGGCGAGATTCGGAAGGTGGACCTTTGCGAATTCTGTCAGTTCAAAGACAGTGTGGCCGCTGATTTTAATTTGGAACCCTTCGCGAAGATTGTCGAGGGCGTGGTTGCTTCCGCCCACCAACAGACGGGAGAGGTACACGTGTGTCCGAAGTGCGGTTGCGACGACGATCAACTCCGGCAAAGCGGACGCTTCGGTTGCCCCGAGTGCTATGATGCCTTTGAGCCGATCCTGCCGGAGCTGTTGCGCACGATGCAGCCCGCGATGGTTCACCAGGGCAAGAAGCCGGTGCATGGCATTTATCGTAAACAAGTCGGCCAAAAGGAGATGGAATTGAGAAAACAACTGGAGTCTGCGATCCGTGAGGAGCGCTTCGAGGACGCCGCTGTCTACCGGGATCAGCTGCGGAAACTGGAATCGGGAGGTCCGCAATGAAGTTGAAGATCGAATCATTGATCCGGGCCAATTCCGAACTGACCCATCAGCACACTTCGTCGATTCCGATCATTCTCAGCACGAGAATCCGGCTCGCACGCAATCTCGCGGGGCATCCCTTCCCGAATCATTCGGACGATGAGGAGCGCAGCGAGGTCTTCGAGACTTGTCGGAAGACGGTGGAGGCCGCCACCGGCATGGAGGGATCAACTTCATTGAGGATGCAGGACCTCACCGAGATGGAGCGCAAGATCCTGGTCGAACGCCACCTGGTGAGCCGGGAATTGATCGAATCGCACGCGGGAGCCGGCATCGTGATCAATACCGACCAGTCCTGCGCCGTGATGATCAATGAGGAGGATCATTTGCGGATACAATCCCTGCTGGCCGGTTTCCACCTTGATAAGGTCTGGGCAACCATCAATGCCCTTGATGATGCCATCGAAGAAACCCTCGACTACGCCTACTCGGAGGATCTCGGCTTTCTCACCGCCTGCCCGTCGAATGTCGGAACCGGTATGCGGGCGTCGGTGATGATGCATCTTCCCGGACTGGTGATCACCAAGAACATGGAGAAAATTATTCGCGCGGTGAACCAGATCGGACTCGTTGTTCGGGGCTGGCTCGGGGAGGGATCCGATGCCTCCGGGAGCATCTTCCAAATCTCCAATCAGCAAACCCTGGGGGAGTCCGAGGATGCCATCCTGAAGCGTCTGGCCAATGTCCTCAAGACCATCCGGGTCCAGGAGGAGAATGCTCGCCTGCGCCTTTTGCAAACCGACCGCAGCCGCATCCTCGACCGCATCGGACGCGCCTACGGTATTTTGCGAAACGGGCATCTTTTAAGCTCTGGAGAGGGCATGAGTCTTTTGTCTTTACTACGCCTCGGGACCGACTTCGGGATGTTTCCGAAGGAGACGCGGTGCCTGGTCGATCGCCTTTTTATCGAAACCCAACCCGCTCATGTGCAGTATCTTGCCGAGTCGGAGATCGAATCCGAAGCACGTGATTCCCTGCGGGCCTCCTCCGTGCGGCGCAATTTGGCAAATGTCGCTGAACCCGATTACGACCATGCGCCATCCTGACGCAGGGGAGAAAACAATAGCACACGTTGACTCACAATGAACACAGGTATAGTTAAATAAGGTATGGAGCCAATGAATAATTTTACGCCACGAGCACAACAGGTTCTCGCCCTCGCGCGGAAGGAAGCCGATCGTTTTCACCACACTTATGTAGGCACCGAGCATCTCTTGCTCGGTCTGATCAATCTGGGGCAGGGCGTCGCTGTGAACGTCTTGCAGAAACTCGGCCTGAGTCTCGACACGGTGCGCGGTGCGGTCGAGAAACAGGTCGGCACCGGTCCCGAGACCAAGCCCACCGGAAACATCCCTTACACCCCGCGCGTGAAGCAGGTGCTTGCACTGGCCAATAAGGAAGCCAAGGCCCTCAATCACAGCTACGTGGGCACCGAGCACATTCTCCTCGGCCTCCTGCGCGAGGGCGACGGGGTCGCGGCCCGGGTCCTGCGCTCGCTCGACGTTGACATCGAGCGCTGCCGCAACGAGATCCTGATCGAACTCGATCCCAACTTCAGCGAGAACCCGGAATCGGGCACCGAGACCGCCGGCGTCGGTGCGAACCCGCAGGATGATCGGAAGGAAATTAAGACCCCGGCTCTGAAGTCCTTCGGTCGTGACCTTACCGAGATGGCCAGAAAGGGCGAACTCGACCCCGTGATCGGACGCGAGAAAGAGATCCGCCGGGTGGTTCAGATCCTTTGCCGCCGCACCAAAAATAATCCGGTCCTGATTGGCGAGGCCGGGGTTGGGAAGACCGCTATCGTGGAGGGCCTGGCACAGGAAATCGCCTCCGGTGTCGTCCCGGAAATTATTCTCGATCGGCGCGTGATCACTCTCGACCTCGCCCTGATGGTGGCGGGAACCAAGTACCGGGGCCAGTTTGAGGAACGAATCAAGGCCGTCATGGATGAGATCCGCAAATGCGGAAACGTGATCCTCTTTATCGACGAACTCCATACCATTGTCGGCGCGGGCGCGGCTGAGGGTGCGATGGACGCCTCAAACATCTTCAAGCCAGCGTTGAGCCGCGGCGAACTCCAGTGCATCGGAGCCACCACCCTCGGCGAATATCGCAAATACATTGAGAAAGACAGTGCCCTGGACCGGAGATTCCAGTCCGTCAAGGTGGAGCCGCCCTCGGTCGATGATTCGATCCAGATCCTGCGGGGCATCCGTTCGAAATACGAAGAGCACCACAAGGTCGAGTTTACCGACGAGGCTCTCGAGGCCGCCACCAAACTCTCTGACCGCTATATCACCGGACGCTTTCTACCGGACAAGGCCATTGACGTGATCGATGAATCTGGCTCGCGGGCGCGCATCAACTCTCTCGAACGTCCACCGGAGATTGAGGCTTTCTCGGATCGCATCGAGGGGGTCTGCACGAAGAAAGAAGAGGCGATCAGTGCTCAGAATTTTGAGGACGCCGCCCGCTTCCGCGACGAGGAGAAACGTCTTCGCAAGGAGCGCGAGGAAAAGCTCGAATCCTGGAAAAAGAGTCGCGAAGAACGGAAAATTACCGTCAGCGACGACGACATTCTCCACGTGATCGCCGATTGGACCGGTATCCCGCTTACCAGAATGGAAAAGCAAGACAGTGCCAAGCTCCTCCATCTCGAAGAGGACTTGCAGGGCCAGGTGATCGGGCAAAACCCCGCTACTGTGGCGATTTCCAGAGCGCTGCGCCGTTCGCGTGCGGACCTGAAGGATCCACGCAGGCCCATTGGCTCATTCATGTTCCTCGGGCCAACGGGGGTGGGGAAGACCCACCTGGCCAAGACGCTGGCCGAATCCATGTTCGGCAGTTCCGATGCCATTATCCAGGTCGATATGTCCGAGTACATGGAGAAATTCTCCGTGTCCCGTCTGATCGGTTCGCCCCCCGGCTACGTTGGATACGAGGAAGGTGGCCAGCTGACCGAAGCGGTTCGCCGTCGCCCCTACTCAGTTATCCTCCTCGACGAAATCGAGAAGGCCCATCCCGATGTGGTGCAGCTCCTCCTCCAAGTGTTGGAAGAAGGGCGGTTGACCGACAGCCTCGGTCGCAAGATCGACTTCCGGAATACCATCCTGATCATGACCTCAAACGTGGGAGCCGAGATCCTGCAGAGGAACTCTTCTATGGGATTCGGCTCGGAGGACGTTATGTCCGATTTCGACAAGGCCAAGGACCGGATCATCGATGAGACCAAGCGACTCTTTAAGCCAGAGTTCCTGAATCGTCTCAATGAACTGATTATTTTCCGCCCGCTCGACCGCACCCACATGAGGGCCATCGTCGAACTCGAATTGAAACGCGTCCTGGATCGCCTCTCGGACCGGGGGATTTTCTTTTCCCTCTCCGACGCTGCCCGCGACTTCCTCCTCGAAGAAGGGTACGACGAAAAATACGGTGCCCGCCCGCTCCGCCGCGCCATCGAGCGCTACATCGAGGACGGCCTCGCCGAAGAAATCCTCGGCGGTTCGATCAAGGCCGGAGAACCCATCCTCATTGACAAGGATCCAGAGCGCAAGGAACTGACCTTCCACCAGGAAACCTCCTCCTCAGTCTAACCCGAGGTCCAGGATCCAGAGTGTCTTAGTGAGGGGGGTGGGTGCCCGATACCCCTGGCTGCTCTGATCCCTGGCTGCTCTGGCATAGGCACTGAAACCAGGAGGGCCACTGTTCGGCCTTGCCGTTTTTTTTCGAAGCGAAGACGGCCATTCCTCTCTCTTTATTTCGACTCGGTCTGCCTCTGCGGGGTGAAGATATATTCCAGGGTCATACCGGGACGGAATCGTTCAATTTGATAGGACCAGTCGCCCGCATCATTGGAGAGCAATACAGGGGGAGGCTGTCCGACGGCCTTGGGCCATATCAGAACCGTTTCGAACGATTCTCCGAAATCAATGTTCAGGGGAAATCCAGCAAACTCTGAATAGGAACCGTTACTGATGCGTACCCTGAGGCGCTGGTCCGGCAGAAACTCTTCGTCCATGACCACCGCATTCCGATCGGACCGCCAGCTGACAATTTCGTGGGGCTGGGTGGTCCAGATATCCTCCCGACCCAAGATCGCCAGGCTTTGTTCCTCCGCCTCCAGCCCGAGAAATTCCTCCGCCTGCAGCAGTACAAAAAAACAGTCCGTAGGGGAAACTTTCTCGGGAATGCTGGTTCGGAAAGGAGCCAGAGAGAGCACCTCGGGAGCCGCGAAGGGTCCTCTCTCTCGTTTTGACGCGTAGATTTCCGGGTATTCCTCAATTCCATCGGTCGGGGGGGCCAGGATGTAGTCGAACCCCGCATCCAGGCCCATTCTCGCGAACTCGCGCGGACGCATTCCCTCGACCATTACCCCGCGAATCCGGGTATTGAGGAGTCGTTCAACCCGCCGCTTCGCCGGGTCCACCCGTGCATTTGGATTCGCGGACCGTATAATATTCATGAGAGGTCGATCCAGGTGGAGAATCCATTCGATCGGCAGTCCCCGCAGTCCCGGCATTTCGGCAAAGGCTCGCGCCTGGCGCGGAGTCACGAGAACACCGAGAGGCGCATCAACTTGCTTGATTTGCGAGACCAGGCGGAGCGGGGAGGAATCCGAGGCCTGAATGACCAGGCCCAACGCCGCCCTCTTGCCAGCAGGCCAAGTCGGGGTGGTTACCCGTGGCCGATCAGTGAGCCAGATCATCAGGTTGGAAAACAACTCCCGGAAAGCACGCTCAGCGGTTTCGTCGCCAATCGGGGCGGCACCGATCCGAATTCCAGACCACACGATGCGTCCCTTCAGGTACGACCCGTAGCAGATCGCCGCCAGTTCATCGTAGGAGTCATCCTCGCGGTAAAAGGGAGCACTGGCCACGATGTTCATCCGGGTCCCGATGGGGCGCACGACCAGCACCTCATTGTAAGTGGCAATCTCCAGACTTCGCCGGGGGGTCCAGCGAAGGGAGACCGGAAGATCGCGGTTTAAATTCAGGCGCGCCGGGCCTTGTGGGGAAGGATTGGCGTTGCCCACAAAACGCGCCCCAACGATGTCCCCGAAGACAGGCTCATCTCGCCAGGAACCGTCCTCGAAACGAGCTCCGACGGTACCCGTCATGAAAAGCCGTCCGCCCTGGGAGACAAATTCCTTGATGCGATCTGCCTCGTAATCGCTCAAGCAGGAGGTGAAGGGCAGAATGATCAGGTCGTAGTCACGGAGTTCATCAATGCGGCGGAAAGCCTGATAGGAAAACCCCATGTCGCCCAAAAATGTCCGCCAGGATTTCAGCAAACTCTCGTAATCAAATCTCATCTGCCGGTAAAAGAGGCGCGTCGCGGCAGAGTCGTAGACTCCGATTCTAAGCTCGTTCTCATAGCGCGCGGCCTCGAAGGATTTCGGGATCAGTGGATCAAGGTCAGCGGGGATCCGGTCGTTCGTTTCGAGGATAAGGTACCAAAAATTCCAGACACAAATGGCGAGAATGAGAAATCCCGCGACCAGGACGCCCCCGATCCCAGCCTGTGCCGGGATCATTTCGGATATGCGGCGTTGTCCTCCCATGGTCAATCCGCTTGTCCGCTTTCCACCCTCTTCTGGCACTTGCGTCGGTCGATCGCGAGAAAATAGGCGAACACAGCGAAGATGCAGGAAACAACCACTCCCCCGAAGATGATCAGGGACATAACATTGATGAACTCGCGCAATTCAAACGGAATCATGCAGCCATCACCTCCTTGCTGCCCGAGCCGGTTCGCTCAAGTTTGCCCCAGCCCATCTTGATGCGGAAGACCTCCTCGCAGGAGGAAAGCAGTTTACAAACATCCATAATGACAAGAAAGAAAAGACGATAGAAGATCATATGCCATACAAGTCCGGGATTCTCTCTTTCGCTGGCGATGCACAAGAGGGCCAGCGCCATGTCGAGAAGGGTGAAGTGAATCCACCAGAACACCAAGTAGGTCACCAGGCCAAACTCCAGAATGAGATAGAAAACACAGGCATGGGCGAGCAGGTTGGCGACCGGCCAAATCACCCCCTCGAAGAACATGTTCACCAGCACAAACCAAAGCCGAAGGCCTCCGCGCCCGGTAAAGCCCCGGCGATGCTTGCGCATGGACTGGAGTACGCCCCGCGTCCACCGGTATCGCTGCTTGATAAAGGGCCTGAGCTTCTCTGGGGCCTCTGTCCGCACAACCGAGTTGATCTCATCGACGATCCGCCAGCCCCTGGCGAGGAGGCGCAGGCTCAGATCACAATCCTCGGCGAAGGTGTCGTCCGTGTAAAGACCCACTTCCTCAATCGCGCTCCGGCGGAAGAGACCAAAGGGTCCGGGGACGATCCCGACACACTGGAAGAGTCCCATAATCCGGCGCATGAGGTTCTGCCCGATGATGTATTCCAACGCCTGAAGACCGGTGATCATCCTGTGGCGATTCAGGACCTTGACGTTACCCGCGACCGCCGCCACCCGTGGATCTTTCATGTGGCGCACTGCGTAGTGCAGCGAATCGGGATCCAGGCGGCTATCGGCATCCACACAGAGAAGAAATTCCGACTTTGCGGCCCGAATGCCGTAATTGAGGGCATTTCCCTTGCCCCCGTTCGGTATCTTGTGAACTTGCACCCGTCCGGCCTTGTCCTCCTCCGCCACCTGCCGGGCCATCTCGGTCGTCCGGTCTGACGAACCGTCATCGACCACAACAATTTCCAGAGCTGGATAGTCAATCAACAGGTGCGAACGTATGGCCCCGGCGATGACTTTTTCTTCGTTAAAGGCAGGGACGATAATCGAAACCCTTGGCTCGTTTCCGCCCTCCCAGCGAGGATGCCTCCCGTCGAAGGCCAACCGCTTCCGGTAAACGATTGAATGGATAATCGCGAAGATGGCGAAGAAAAGAATCCGCAAGATGAGCAGTGAGACGAACCCGATAACGAAAACGAAGGCCGCCGTCGCCAGCCAGTTGGAAACGGTGTGATCGGTCCTCTCCACCAATAGCCAGGCAGCCAGGAACACGAGGACCAGAAACAGGAGGATGCCCAGAAGCAACGCAGCCCGCAGAACTCTGCCCTTTCCGATTCTCAAAACAGGATCTCCACTTCTGCCCGACCGCTGATCGAGCGGATGTCTCCCTGCTCGAAAGTCGATTGTCCGTAATCCAGCCGCAAGCTTCCCCGGGCCGAGTCTGTGATCTGGTGGTAGAGGTAGCCGCCCACGGCAATGTCGAACTCCTCCACCTGCTCAATCCATAGCACCGATGCGGCGACGCCGCCATCGGTCCGGTCAGTGAATTCCTGATCGAAGCGCCCCGCCAAGCCCAGGCCGTAATAATCCGAGGGGGAGAAGTAATTCAGAGACGACTTTTTGTAATTGGTGTAGAGTCCGCGAACACCCAGCTTCAGCGAGCGGGTGGCGGAGTCATAAGTGCGATTGAAAACGGTGAGAATCGCCCGGGATCGATAGTTCCCATCGGAGAACCAACCCGTCTCCCCATACCCTTCCAGCTGGTAGCGTTTCCAGAATGAATCCCCCTCAATCTGATAGATCGCCTGCCCGTAGAAATCGTTCATTCGCACCTCGTCCAGGAGCGAGCTTAGGTTATAGTGATCGGTCACCGCCTCTTCTCGCCGAAACCCGACAAGTGCCGTGAGGGAATCCCCGGCATAGCCAAGGCCAACGCGCCCGACAGGAGTCGAATCGACCTCGTTGTAGAAGTTCCCGCCCAGTGAAACCAAATACGACCAGGGCGGATCAATCGGCCCGTTGAGAGAGATCAGGAACCCCGTTCCCGCCACATCGGAGGTGTTATGGGAAAGCTCGGGATTCTGAGTCGATACAGGTTGATGATAATAAAGGGCCTCCACCTCAATATCGACCCGATGCTGAATCGCCGAGAAAATGTTGCGCAGACCCACCCCCAGATAGAAAAAATCAAAATCCGAAGACCAATCGCGGATAAATCCCAGTGCTCCGAAGAGGCCGGGAGAAAAAGCTGAATCAATGGATTCCATTCCGGCCTGGGCCACCGGATCGTTGGGGTCTTCGGCGAGAGCACGGCGATACTCCGCACGCGCTGCTAGATAATCCGCTTGAAAGCGATAGACGTCACCGCGAAGAGTAGCAACCTCGGCGTCCGGCCCAAACAACTCGGTCATTTCATCGAGGGTTTCTCCTGCCGCAACTACGGAATCGGAGTCAAATGTCTGATACCGGGCCAGCCGCAAGCGGATATCCCGATCCTCCGGGCGCAGAATCACCGCCCGCTCCGTCTCAGCAATGGCCTGATCCATCTCGCCGATTTGAGCATACACTTCCGCAGATTCGAGCCGCACATCTGCCTCGTCGGGCGTCGAAGCCAGGAACCGCCGGAAAAAGTCGGCGGTCTTTTCCTGCCCCGGAGTCGCCTGCCCGCTTGATTCAAGATTCTCGAGTTGATCCAGCTTCTGACGGGTCATTTCCATCTCTTGAAAATGCAATTTGTAAAAATCTGCCGCCAACTCGTAATCGCCCTGCATTTTCGCCTTGCGGGCCGTCTCCAGGGCACGCGTGCGCAGGAGCACCTGGAAATAGCCCTCGACCGCCCGGTCGTTCGCCCCCCCAAGCTGAATGGCGAGTAGATAGGAGTCGCCCGCTTTTTCATATTCTCCCCGATACCGATAGAGATCGCCCAGAAGAAGATGGGCCTGCGCCGTCTCCGGGAATTCCTCCAAGAGCGCCTCAAAGGCCGCGACCGCCTCATTGAACGAGTCCTCTTCATACGAAAGCCAAGTCGCTTCTTTGAGAAGCAGATCCTTTCGTGTTTCGTCATCGGGAGCGACCTCAATGGCCTCCTTCAAAAGCGCGGTCCCCCTCTCCGTGTCCCCGGAATCGTAGACCATTTGTGCCAACTCATGCAGTGCCAGCGAATCCCTCGGCACCGCCTGCAAGTACCGGATATAATATTCCTGGGCAGACTCCTCCTCGCCTGCGAACCTCTTCAGGCGGGCAATTTGCAGGAGTCCATCGGGATTTCCCTCCTCAAGGCCCGCCTCGATAAGTTCGAGACTTTCGTCAAAAATCATCCGGGCACTCTCGCGAGTCGGATCATCGACCAGGACCGGGATTACCTGATTCGCTGCATCCACGGGTTGATCGAGCATGAGCAGTAGCTCTCCCAACTCAATTCTGGCCTCCGAATCGTCCGGGTCCTCGGCCAGATAAGCCCGATAAACACGGGCACTCTCCAGGTAGAGTTCGTTGAGCTTTAGCTCTCGTGCACGGATTAAGAGCGAATCCTCCTCCTCCTGCCCCGAAACGATAAAACCCAGCGTGAAAAGAAGCGGGATCGCGATCAGAGCGATCGCTCGACTGAGAGATGGGCGAAGCATGAGATGGTCATTCGAATAGTAGGCAGATTTGCAGGGGAAATCCCGGGAAGATGGAGGTTCAGATCAGAGTCATACTCCAAGGATTTGCGAGTTCAAAATTGCCATTTACGCGGACCGATTACTTCGTGCCCCAGACCCGGTAGAAGACGGTACCTCCGGCTGGGACGCTGGTGTCAATGAACTCGTTTTCGGGCGGGTTGGCGGGGAGGGGCCCGGAGATATCCGTGAAGCCACCTGTCAAGGAGGTCGAGCGCTCGACGTAGTAGGTGTAGCCGGCGGCACTGTTCCAGGTGATCCGCATCCCAGACGGGTCCGGTTCGATGAGGGCGCGGAGGGGGAAGACCGTGTAGGTCGCGCCGCCGTGGTTATTGCCCACGCTGTATTCATCGACAGTATCCAGGTAATCGACGATAACACGGGCATGATAGGTTCCCTGATCCACCGGGGCACGGATGCCGGGGAAGGTTAACTCAATCACTTCGCCGGGATCGACGGTTCCCACCGCTACCTGCTGGTCGGGCGTGGCGGCAAGGCCGTTGTAGCCCGGACTCGATTCCCAGAGGGCGAGTGTCCCGGCGTCGGCTGCCAGGTGACCAGTGTTGGTGACCCGGACGATCACGTCGAAGAGCGCTGCGGTGAGAGTCGGACTGGGATCGAGCTGGACAGACTGGACGACGAAGTCGGGCTTCATCCACGAGGCCGACCCGGAGCCTGCCGGCGAGAATACGGTGTACGCACCGGTGAGCTGGTTATTCCCTTCGGACTGCTCTTCGACCGTGCCCTCGGCGTCGGCGAAGACGCGGAGATGGTAGGTTCCTTCCGAGGCCGGGGCCGTGAAGCCGCCCACGGTGACGGTTCGCTTCTCGCCGATCTCAAGGGTGCCGAGGTGGACTTCTGCCTCACCGGCTTCCCCGATGGTCGCTGCTCCGGGCTTGTCGTTCCAGAAGCGGAGGATGGCTCCTTCGGCCTTCCAGAGGCCCTTGTTCTCGACCTCGACCTCAGCGGTGAAGGTGTCTCCGGTCACACCGGGGTCGGCGATGGAGAGGCTGACCGAGTTTACTTGCAGGTCGGGCCTCTCACCGTTGGAGGGTGTTTCGATTGCAGCACCTGCACCGCCACCACCTCCGGCCGCTCCGCCAGATCCGATGCCGGGAATGGTGAAGGTCTGGGTATCGGAATCACTGCCGTCGACCCTGGCACCGGCGGGTGGCTGACCACTCGCGGTGGCCGTGTTCGTGAAGGCTCCGTTGATTACGTCAGAGGCGCTCAGCAGGTAGGTCGCAGTGAAGGTGGTCGAATCGGTTTCACCCGGATCGAGTTGGATCGGTCCGCCATCCACAGTGACCACCGGGTCGTCGATGTGGATATCGGTGAGCGTGACGTTGCCAACATTGGCGACCGTGAATTCATACTCGATGTGGAAACAAATCCCGCCCGCGAAGGGGAAGTTGTGGAACTCGAATCCATTCACGGTGGTCACGTCTCCGCCGAAGATCGCCCGTCCGTCGATGGAGCCTCCAGAGAAGCTTCCGTTTGCGTAGGGGGCCAGGACGCTGCCGAGCCAGGCGAAACCGCTGGTCTCGACCGAGGTGGCCTCGGTCAGGTTGAAGAGCACCCGACGAGGATTCGTACCGTTGAGCGTCATCCCTACGTTCTGGATCGCCACCGTGTCGCCCGTCAGATTGATGAGGGTTACCGAGCCGGGCGGAACCGTGAGGCTGATCGCAGCCGAGGAGAGGCTGAGCTGATCGGCAGTGAGCCTGAAGATGTTCAGCTCCGGGTCGTCCCCAACCAAGTCGAGGGCGACGATGCCCGAACCACCGACGGTTTCGCTGACCGAGACAACGCCGCGCTCGCCGAAGGCACCGAGAAGGGCGGAGCGGACCTCCATCTCGGAACGCAGGTCGGCGAAGGTGATTCCGCTGCCGTCGCTGGGTACGTTGCCGCCACTGTCAAAGGTGACGGGAACGACCTGCCGGGTGAGGTTGCCGTGGGGCATGACCCGGACGGGTCCGGTGCGCATGCCCTGGTGGACGACGTTGCCGTTGACGCCGAAGTTGCCGTCAATGAGGTCGCCGCCAGTGATGAACATGTCCCGGATGCCCCCGGTGTAGAGGGGGAGGGGATCGCCGCGAACGACGAACCCGACGCTGTAGCCACTGGTGATGGTGGTGTTGCCGCCCACGGCGAGTCGCGCGTCAGTATCCCCGCCGGTCGCGTGAAGGTTGCCGAAGATGAGGGCGTTGAACTCATTGCCCACCCCGAGCGGGTTGCAGGGGCCGGGTGCGGCAACGTACGTGCCATTCTTGCTGAGCGAGAGGGCGGGCAACTGGATCGCGGTGGCCAGGGCGTCGTCTGTGTCGGTGACTACCTCGCCAGTTCGTGGATCGGTGGCAGTGACGGATGCGGTGTTGGGCAGGATTCCAGCGTTGAGTTCGGACAGTCCCACAGTGTAGGTGCCAGTGAAGGTGCTCGAATCAACTTCCCCGACTGCGAGGTCGATAGGCCCGCCAGAAACAGTGAAGAGCGGGTCGGTCACGGTCACGCCAGTCAGCGGGACGTTGCCCGTGTTGGTGACAGTGAAGGTGTAGGTGAGGAGCTGGCCGTCTGTATCGAAAGTCGCAGGGTCCACGGTTTTGCTGAGAGCGATTTCGGGATTGGCCGGTATCAGGCCCGCGTCGAGGCGGGGATTGTGCTCGCCGTTGGTCAGCGATACCGTCCCAGTGCGCCCGGAGGTCTCATCGGCGTCGGAATTGGCCGGTCCGTTGATGCCCGCCCCGTCGGCGTTGGTGGGCGAGAATATGTGTGTGCTGGGCAGAACGAACTCCACGCGATACGAGCCAGGGCGCAGTCCGGTAAACTCGTAGGACCCGTCGCCAGCGGTGAGGGTGGTAACCGGGTTTCCGCCTGTGTCGAGGATGGGATCTGCTGCCCCGTCGAGTAGATTGACTTTTATACCGGCAATGCCCGACTCGGTGGGGTCCTGCATGCCGTCGGCGTTGCCATCGACCCAGACATAGTCGCCGAGAGAGGCGGGCTGCCAGAGGCCAGCGTCCCAGGTGAGATCCTGTTGGCCTGCGACGAGGTTGATGCTCACGGTCCGCCCGGAGGTGGGGTTGGCGTCGCTGTCTTTGCCAGGGTCTGAAGCGGTTCCCGGGTCCGAGAAGACGTAGCCCGCCGGTGGTTCGAATCCGACCGAGTAGGTGCCCGGAAGAAGTCCATTGAAGCGGTAGCGGCCATTGGCTCCGGTGGTCCGGGTGGCGAGGGCATCGCCGTCCGCGTCGAAGAGAGTGACAACCGTGCCGGGCACAGGGCTTTCGCGGGGATCCTGGATGCCGTTCAGGTTCGCGTCGAACCAAACGAAGTCGCCGAGCGAGGCGTAGATCATTACGCTGGCCGGATCATCGGCGGTGACGGATGGAGCACCGGGAATCTCGCTGCCCGCCGGACTGGCCGGATGCGCCTCGACGGCCCCGATGTTGACGACGCCCGAAGAGAGGGGAGGGGAGGTTTTCGTGACCGTGGTGCTGGCACCGGGAGCGAGCGGTCCGGCGATGGTGCCGACCTCTCCGAGGATGTCATCCGCCACCTTGATGCGCACGAGCGGAAGATCTCCCGTGTTGGTTATGGTGTAAGTATAGGTCACCGCAGTCCCGGGAAGGACCCAATGCTCGCCACCATCGGCGGCCGTGCCCGCTGTCTTGACGATGTCCACACTCGAGGGGGGCAGCCAGAGGCCGAGATCCCAGGAGCGGTCGTGCTCATTGGCGTCAAGATCCGTTATCGGCGTGTAACCCTTGATGTAGGAGCCGTCGACCACTTGGCGATCCACGTCGGAATCGACTCGATCGTCGGTCCCGGCGTCCGAGCTTGTGACCGTGTAGGTGTCGGGAATCGAGAAGACGGCGTAATAATTGCCGCGATCCAGATTCGGAAAAAGATAGAAGCCGGGGTCGCCGTTGAAGTCGTTTGAGGTTACGGTGAACCCGACATGCCGGTCCGTGGAGGGATCACGCACCCCGTCGCCAAAGCCACCTATCGGGCCGTCTTCGTATAGATCGACGCGGATTCCGTTGAGGCCAGGCTCACCGGAATCCTGGATCCCGTTTTGGTTTCCATCAAGCCAGACGAAGTCGCCGTAGGATGCATTGTTGTCGGGCAAGACCTTGATCCCCACTTTGTTCGGCTCGGAGGGCAGAAGCTGCGAGCCAGTGTCGACCCGAGTGCCTAGGTAGCCAAAGGAGTTCCAGGCGATCCGTCCGTCCGTGGGGGTTCCGACTGGCGCGCGCATCGGCCAGCTCAGCTCGAATTGCTGGCCGGGCTGGATCGTGACCCCGTCGAATACAAAGAAAAGCGAACGGGCCTCGGTGATCGTGGCGGGAGGAGTGGTGCTCCAGTCCGGATTCTCCGGCGAGACCACACCGTTGTTGAATTCGGGGCGCTCAGGGTTGGCCGAACGGCTATAGTAGACCGTGACCCCCGGGGGTGCGGTGACCGGGCCGGCCAGGGCTGCGATCCATTCAGTGTCGCGGGTGCTTAAGTCGACCACACCAGTGTCCCCGATGATCGGAAGGATGTCGAGAATCCCGGCGTCCTCGATCGGCACGTTGCCAGTGTTCTCGACGATCAGACGGTAGTCGGCAAGACCCCCGGGCACGGTGTCGCCAGAGTCAGGGTATCGACTCCAGTCCGCATCCAGTTGGCCCAGCACCCATTTGATCGAATCCATGGACGCCCGTCCCGCGACTCTGGTGGATGCCGTCCGGTGATAGATGCTTTCCCCAGTGTCGGAATCGCCGTCGAGGTCATTGACGTCGGAAGCGGAGGAAATGTTATTGTAAGGGTCGATGGCCGTGTTACCCCAGTCGGCAAGGTAGATTCGGTTGGGAATGTTGCCGTAGAGGGTTCCCTCCGGAACCTCGGCATCGAAGGTGATCCGGAACTTGTCCCCGATTCCCAGATCATAGGCAGTCGCGTGGGCACCGGTCCATGACCAGCGCAGAAGGGTCTGTCCGGTGCCATTGTAGTTGTCAATCGCCTCGAAATGGGGATCAGGCGCTCCGGTCGGTTTGGAGAGAACCTGCATGCTGCCAGGGACGTAGACCAGTTTGGCGTCGAGGAGATCGGCCAGGACCGGGTTTACCATCGCTTGGGCAGCCAAGGGATGATTTTCCAGCTCTACCGTGTAGCTCACCGCGCCGCCGTCGTCGACCGGATCCGGGGTGTCGGATTTTGCGAGCTGAACTACCGGGCGGATGGTTTTTACGGTGAGATTGGCATTGTTGGTGTCCGATTGCAGGGTGCCCGTATGGTCTTCGTAAGAGAGCGAGGCGGTGTTGTTGATAATGGAACCACTCGACACTGGATGGCCGGAGCGATCCACCGTGAGAATGGTTCCGCGAATTTGGAAATTCCTCGTCTCATAGCCAACCGGCAGAGTCCCAAAATCCCAGCGGATCGCGGTGACATAATCCCCAGCGGCTAGGGCGAGAGTCGAGACGTTTACCCAGGTGGAGGAAAGCCCGTCGTACGGGTTGCCGGGCAGGCCAATCCAACCCCCACCCGCACTAGTTTGATAGAAAACGCGGACCAAGTCGTTTTGCCCCGATGGTGTCCCCTGTAGACGCGGTACCCGGATGCGGTTTACGTCGACCTGGTCGGGGATTACGTCGGTCACGCTGACGTTCGCAAGCGGGACGTTGCCGGTGTTTTTCAGGGAAAAGTTCCAGGTCTTATCCGCCTCCTTGCCCTCGTAGACGAACCTGCCATTTACCCCCTTGCCGAAATTCGCAGAGGCGGACGGGAGTTCGATTACATGGGATGTCTGGTCGGTCAGAGTCGTGAGTGCGCCCCCAAGGGGGGTCCCCGATACCTTTAGGCGATTGACTACCATGTCTCCCACAACGAAGGCTGTGTCGGGGAAACGAATGGTTACGGTTTCGGTCGACGTTTGGCCAGCGTTCAGATTTCCCACCGTCCACGAAACCGTGTTCGCAACCGGATCGTGAAACCCACCACCGGAGGCACTCACAAATTCAGCACCGGCTGGTAGCTCGTCCGTCATCACTACGCCAGTGAGGTTCAGGGCACCGGAGGTGTGCGCGTTCCGCGCGCTGACCCGGTAGGTCACATTCTCGTTCAAGGGAATGCTTGAACCAAGTAGGACCTTGTCGGCAGAGGCTCGGTTCGACGCCCGCGCAGTGATTGAGACGGGAGCAGAGGTGACCGCACCTGCGTTGTCCGCATCCAGGATTACTTGATTGGTCGCCACCGCTCCGTCAGGAGTTTCGCCCACCTTGAAACGGGCCTTGATCTCGAGTTCCCCTGTTTTGCCGTCCTCAAGCGGACTGTTGAAATAAATGGTTAAGGTGTGCGAGGCGGAATCGTAGTTTACTGAGTTAACATCGCCCGTGCCGTCGAATCCACGATACTCAAGCTCCGACGGAAGTACGTCCGTGATCTTCATTTGGAAAAACTCGGCGATCGTTGTGCTCGGGTTGCTGTATTGAACGAGGTAAGAAAATTCCTCTCCAGAACTGACTTCCGTGAGGCCGTTCTTGACCGATTTACTGGTGATCAACGCAGCCGATGCCGTACCTGCGGCAAGCAAGAGTAATGAGGGAAATAATGCGAGATGCAGGAGACGGTAGAGGTTCATTTTCGAAAGGGGATATCTGACGTCGGAACTTGGACCAGGCAGAAAAATCTCCCACGCGGCCAATTGTGATTTTTTCTGATAATCAGAAACTTAGTAGGAAGTAGCAAGTCTTTTGAAGAAAAATTTACAAACCCCAAAGAGATCAACGCTCGCCATAGAACAGTCATGTTGTAACGCATTTTTCCGGTGGGGTCTCCCTTTTGCGCCGCAAAAACCCCGGGTGTGCTTCGCGCCAGGCGCGGACGCAGGCCGCCTCCTCCGAGCCCTTGTGATAATCGGGGTTGCTTTTACGCCAGCGAGCACACGTGGCTCGCGCACTCCCCTTGCGACACTCGGGCACTCCCCAATAGCACTGTTTCTCCAGCTTCCAACTGAACCAGGTTTACTTTACAGGGGTGTATTTTTCGGGGTTCTGAAGCTGGATTTCAGCTATGGGGTGTTCAGAGCGGTTGTTTGCGTGAAGCGCAGCCAATTATCACGCAATACGCCCCGACAGGTCCATGGGGCCATTAGGGAGACTGACTCGCCGGGTTTGTGGGCAATAGTGCTCGGTTGTGGGAGGGTTTGTTGGTCCGGCAGGCATCTTGGTGTGTCATGCCTGGGCTTTGTGCGCAGACGGCACCGCTGATTTTCGCCCGTTTTTGTGAGAGATTTTGGTGTCTAATTGAGTAGGGGGGTCCGCGACGGCTAGCTCCTCGCCGGTGAGCATTGCGACAAATTGTTTCATCGCCGGGGTGAGTACGCGCCCCTTGCGGTGGATGATCGCGATCGGACGGGTAAAAGATTTCTTTCGAAAGGGGATTGAGCAGATCTGTCCCCTCATGGCCTCGTGCTGTACGGTGGTGGCGGGGAGAATGGCAAAACCAGCGTTGATTTCGACGGCGCGCTTCACGGTTTCGATGTTGTCGAATTCCATCGTGGGTTCGAGGGATATTTTCGCCTGACGGAAGATCTCGTCCGTTGCTTTCCGGGTGGGAATGTCCTTGTCGAATCCCACGAAATCGAAATTCTCCAGTTCTTTGACCGAGACGTCCTCGGAACCGGCGAGAGGGTGGGAGGAGCTGACTGCGACCACCAAATGGTCGGTTTTGAAGGGAACCACCTCGAGTTGTCGATTTTTGATTGGGTAGGCTACGACCCCGAGGTCGACCGCATTGTGGAGGACATCGTCGTAAACGTGATTCGAGCGACGGTATTCCACGTGGACGTTAACTGAGGGGAACTTTTGCATGAAAGTTTTTAAGTAGTTCGGCAACTCGTGCAAACCGACGCTGTAGATCGTGGAAATCTTTATGCTGCCACTGATCACTTTTCGCATCTCTTGGATCTCGCAATCCAGGCGCTCGTAGAGGTGCAAGATTTCTTTCGAGGACTCATAGAGTCTTCGGCCTTCCTGGGTGAGGCGAAACTGCTTTTGGCTGCGATCCACAATCAAAACATTGAAGTGTCGCTCCATAGAACGTAGTTGTTGGCTTACGGCGGACTGGGTTATCCCATTCAGCTTGGCCGCACGAGAGAAACTCTCGCTTTCAACCAGGTCAGAAAAGATTTTTAAATTTTCAATATGCATGAGTCGGCCCGATTGGGGTAAGAGAAAAGAACTTCTAATGATAAATACACGCGATGATAAGTTACAATGAGTTTTTTGAGAAATTTTCGGTCCTACGGAAGAGGATTGACGACCTGGCTTTGGCCTGTGGTCGGAAGGGGGAGGAGATTGGGATACTCCCGGTAACCAAGACTCACCCCAAGGAGGCCGTAGAATACGCAGTGCGGGCCGGGATGGGAGCTGTGGGCGAAAATCGTGTCCAGGAGGCGGTTGAAAAAGCATTGCAGCTTCCCGGCTCCGAGGTCCGTTGGGAGCTGATTGGGCACTTGCAATCGAACAAGGCAGTGCAAGCTGCCAAAACGTTCGATCGGATTCAATCGGTTGATTCCCTGAAACTGGCTCGTCGGCTGTCTCGATTGGCGGTCGGGGAGGGCCGTGCCCTGCGTTGCCTGCTTCAGGTGAACACAGGCGAGGATCCCCGGAAGTATGGTTTTTCCGGGCACGAAGTTGAGAATAATTTCGACGATTTGCAGTCGCTGGAGGGCTTACAAATCGAGGGCCTGATGACGATCGCGCCCTTGGAAGGGGGCGCAGATGCGGCCCGGATTGCGTTCGCCCGGTTGCGCCAGCTCGCCGAGTTGTTAAGAACCCGTTCTGGATTGCCCTTGAGCGAATTGTCAATGGGGATGAGTGGCGACCTCGCCCAGGCGATAGCGGAGGGATCGACGATGGTCCGAGTAGGCTCGGCCTTATTTGGCAGTCGTGACGCGGGGAAAGCGTAACTTGCAGCCAGATTCGCAGTGTTCAAAGAATTGGTCCTGGGTCCAAAATTCGAGAGGGGATGGATTTTGGTTGCGGATCGGGTATCCGGGGTCTTTTCCTAGCCGTTTTCACCTAGATGTATCTTCGCGAAGTCACTCTCAACGGCTTTAAAAGCTTTGCCGATATCACCCGGCTGGATCTCCAGCCTGGGGTGACTGCGATTGTGGGTCCGAATGGTTGCGGGAAGAGTAACATCTCGGACTCGATCCGCTGGGTATTGGGGGAGCAAAGCGCGAAATCTCTCCGTGGCGGATCGATGCAGGACATTATCTTCGGGGGGTCCGAGCGGAGGAAGGCACTTCCTTATTGCGAGGTCAGCTTGACCTTCTCGGACTGCGAAGCGGATCTCGGGGCGAGTTTTCACGAAGTGGAGGTTTCGCGGCGGGTTACGCGGGATGGGTCGAGCCAGTATCGGATCAACGGCAAGGTATCGCGGCTCAAGGATATTCAGCGGCTTTTCATGGACACGGGAGTGGGGCAGGTTGCGTACTCGTTTCTGGTCCAGGGGCAGGTTGACCAAATCCTGTCGACGAATCCTGCCGAGAGGCGAACGATTTTCGAGGAGGCGGCGGGGATCACGCGATACAAGAGCCAGCGGCGTGAAACGCTGAACAAGCTGGCTTTGGTTGACAGCAATCTGTCGCGGGTTTCGGATGTTGTTGATGAAGTCAGCCGGCAGATCGGCAGTCTCAAGCGGCAGGCGTCAAAGGCTGTTCGATTCAAGAGGCTAACGCATCGCCAGAGTCATCTCGAGATTGGGCTGCATGCTTTTCAGATTTTGCAGCTCGACGCCTCGATTGCGGAAATGGAGAGGGAGTCGGAGAAGATTCGGCGGGAGGCCGAGGGCCATCGTGCCAAGATTGAGGACACCGAACAAAGTCTCACTTCGGAGCGCAATCGGCGGGCGGAGACTTACGCTGAGATTGAGAACCTACAGGAAACGCTATTTCGATATCGTTCCATCTCTGAAAATGCTGAGAGCCAGGTGCAGATGCTCGAGGCCCGCCGTGAGGACCACCAGCAACGGATTCAACGGCTTGAGGGCGAGATCCGGCGTTTGGCGGATCAAAAGGAGGAACTGGAGGCACGGGGAGCGCAGGAGACGCAGACCCGCCAGGAAAAGCTTGATCTACTGGGAGATTCGGATTCGGAGACTTCGCGCAAGCAGGGGGAATTCGAGGCAGCTGCCCGTGCTCTCTCGGCGAAGGAGACCGAGTTTCGGCGTGAGCGGGAAGTCGCGGCCCAGCTGGACCACTCGATCACCCGGCTGCGTTCGCGATGCACGACTCTTGAGGTCGACTTAAAATCGTATGAAGTGCGGCATGCCTCTCATGGCGAGATGGTCCATGGTGCGCGGGAAGAGGCGGAGAAGATCGCCGATCGTGAGCGCCAGACCGTGCAGGCTCTTGAAAAACGCCGCCGCGATGCCGATGAAGCGGATCAAATTCTCGCAACGAAGAAAGAGGAACTCGTGCGCATCCGGGAGGAATTCCGGGCTGCGCAGGTTGAGATCCAGGAGATCGACCGCCAACTCGCCCGCACGGCGGCCCGAAGACAAGTGTTACAGGATTTGCAAGACCGGATGGAGGGCTTTGGCGAGGGAGCAAAAGCTCTTCTGAAGGGGAAGCTCGGCGAACCGTTTAGCGGGGATCGGATGAAGCTGGTTTCCACGCTGATTGAGGTCGATCCCGAGCATACGGCGGCTGCGGAGTCTCTGCTGGGAAATGCAGTTGACGCGATCGTCTGGAACTCTCCGGAAGAGATGGCGGACCTGTTGCGGGTTCTGCGTGAGAAATCCCTGCCAAGAACGGCGTTTCTCGCCCCGGGTTCGGAGGAGGCCGGTATGTCCGATGTCGAGGGTCTCACTCCTGCCCTGTCGATCATCCGAGCCAAGGATGAGTCCTTTGCGCCGCTCTTGCAGACTCTGTTGGGCAATTGTTTTTTTGCGGATTCGGAGGAGGCCTTCTTCCAGTGGAAGTCGCGGCACCCGCAAGAGCGTTTTGACCGCGTCGTGACGGCAGAGGGCACGGTATTCAGCTTCAACGGGCTTCTCGTGGCCGGAAAGACCCAGGAGGGCAGCAAGAGTCTGTTGGGGCGTGAGGCCGAGATACGGAAGATCGTCAGGGAGATCGCGGTCCTCGAGAAGGAGCTGGACGCCAAGAGGGATAAAATCCAGCGCGATCAGGAGGCGATTGAGACCTTTGAGGTTGAGCTTGAGCAGAGTCGGGAGCGTCGGAACGAGATTCACCGTGAACGGGCTACGCTCGAAGCGGAGGCAAAGGCACTCGAACAGGGACGGGAGCGCAACGCCCGGACCCTGGCGGAGGCTCAGGAAAAGCTGGCCGCGCTTGAAGAGTCGCGGTCCAAGAGCCAGCAGGAGCTGGAGGCGGCCCGGCAGGAGTTGTCCGATGTCTCGCAAAAACTTGATGCAAGCCGCGAAGAGGTGGGCAATATGGAGGCCGAGATTGAGAAGCTTCGGTCTGAGCGGGATCAGCGTCGCGAGGACTGGACCAACACCCGCCTTGATCATGCCAGCCGCAAGCAGGCTCTCGAGATGGTGGAAAAGGGAATCTCGGAAATTCAGCGCCGTACCCAGGAGATTGATTCGATCTGTCGCGCACGTTCGGAGGAAATTGAGCAGCTCAAGTCGCGGATAGAATCGGGCGAGGAGGAGATTTCGCTGCAAAAGGCTACGGGCGAGGAGGCTCTTTCCGAGCTTGAGGGGCTGAAGTCCCAGCTTGAGGAGAAGAGGGGCGAGCTTCGAACGCTCGAGGAATTTTTAGCGACGGAGGAGGAATCGGTTTCGGGAAGCCGAAAGGCTCTGCAGGAATTGGAGCAGGCCCTCGGACGGAAAGAAGTCGAACTCACCCGACAGCGCTCCCGTGTGGAATTCATTCTTGAAAAATCCTCGAGCGAGAACCGTGTGGACGTGCGAAAAATCGACTGGCGACGCTCGCTATGGGAGGCCGATCGTGACTTCAAGTCGCGCGTGCAACTCGACGATCTGGAGGATGGCGAGGACCTGGATCTCGATCCGGTTGACCGCCGGGGCGACCCGTCCGAGGAGGACCTTCTCCGGTATGAGGCGACAGACTGGGGTGCGGTTGAGGAAGAGTCGAAGAAGCTCCGGGAGAAGATTTCCTCGATGGGAGCGGTCAATCTGGTAGCGATTGAGGAATACAAGGATCTCAAGGAGCGCTACGAATTTCTCAAGGCACAGAGTCAGGACCTTTGGAATTCGAAGGAGGAATTGCTTCGGGCGATCGACGAAATCAACGAGACCTCGCAGACGCTTTTTCAACAGACCTTCGATAAAATCCGCGAGAATTTCAAATACACCTACGACCATCTCACCAATGGGGGCACGGCGGATTTGGAACTGATCGAAGCGGAGGACATTCTCGACTCGGGGATCGAGATCAAGGCCCGCCCTCCCGGAGTGCGCACTGCGACCCTGAGTCTTCTGAGCGGAGGGCAGAGAACCATGGCCGCTGTGGCCTTGCTGTTCGCGATCTACATGGTCAAGCCGAGTCCTTTCTGCGTATTGGACGAGCTGGACGCTCCTCTTGATGACGCGAACATCGGTCGATTCACAGACATGCTGGAGCGGTTTACGGAATTCTCCCAGTTCTTGATCATCACCCACAACAAGCGGACGATCGCAGCTTCCAACTCGGTCTTTGGGGTCACCATGCAGGAGAAGGGGGTTTCGCGTCTGGTTTCGATGCGGTTCAATCACCGCACGCAGAAAGCGGAGTTTGCCGAAGGGGAGCTTCAGGGCAAGGCGATCGCAACCGAGTAGTCGCAGTGCCGCTTCCCCAACACCTGCTGAATCGGATTCCGGCACTGCCCGTTGACAAAGATGAACAGCGGGCAACCCCTCCAGAGTCGCTGAATCCCGCCTTTGCGGAGGCTGCGGCGATTACCCGTCACCACGCGAAGAGCTTCTTCTTCGCATCCCGATTTCTGGGACCGCAGCAACGCAAGGAGGCGTACGCGGTCTATTCGTATTGTCGGTATATTGACGATCTCGTCGACGAGCGGGGCGAGGAAGCGCTGCCTCCTGACAGATCTGACCTGCTGGCCGAGAGTCGCCAGATGCGGGAGGGGGTGCATCCAAGCGGCTTTGCCCCGGCCTTCGCCTGGACCTGTGAGGCGCGAGGCATACCGATGGAGCTCCTGGATGAGCTAGTGGAGGGGTGTTGCCGCGATCGTTCCCGGGTCCGCATCCAGACCGGACGGGATCTCGAGGAATACTGCTATCTCGTGGCATCGGTCGTCGGACTTATGATGTGTCGCATTTTCGGTGTTTCCTCTGCGGATGCTTATCCGCGCGCGGTCGAAATGGGCCTGGCCATGCAGCTCACCAACATCCTCCGCGACATCGCTGAGGACTTTGAGAAAGACCGGATCTACCTGCCTGCGGATGCACTTCAGGAGCGTGGTTTGAGCGTGGAGCGGCTTCTCGAGAGCGGCCCTGATGCGAGCTGGAAGCTTTATCTGCGCGAACGGATCGCGACGGCCAGGGATTGGTATCAGTCGGCTGAGGCCGGGCTTCCCTTCCTGCGCAGCAAGACTTGCGCGCGGACCGCCCGGGTCATGGGACGGGTCTACAGCGGGATCCTCACTGAAATCGAGCGATCCGACTTCGATGTGCGAACGCGGCATTATGTTTCGCTTCCCCGGAAATTGCTGCTGGCTCTTGCGATAGTGCCGCGTCGACCCAGGCGAACGGTTCACGCCGGAGAGACATGACAAAGGGTCGGGCAGAGGAGGCAGCCGAGGGGTTGCGGTTGGATGAGGAAGGGGAGCATTTGCGTCCGAAGCTAGTTCTCCCGCCGAACTGGAAGGCCGCGATGGAGCGGGCCGACCATGCGGTCGTGAAGTTGGAGACTATCGTGAACGGTGAAATCGTAGCTCCCGAGAAGCTTGATCGGCTCCGGGGGTATCGGTTTTCCGAGGGATCGGCGCGGGTGCTTTGGTTGCTGGAGAATTGGTGTGGCCGGTGGCCGGGGAGTCTATTGCAGCTTTCCACCGATCGGCTGGGAACGCTGCTGGCCATGGCCGGGAATGAGCGGGTTTTCTGGAGCCATGGAGCCGCAGAGGCTCTTCCGTCCGATTCGGAGATACTGCAATGGATTGCGGAGCGGGCGGGTGAAAGGGGTTCGGATAAGCCTGTCGATGCGGAACCTCGCCCCAGGTCCCCGTCGGAAAGCAGGGTCTCGCGCCGGTCAGCGGGCGTTTCTTCGGGCGACGGTGGTGTGCGGAAAGGATCGATTGATGGTTCGGAGCATTATCTGGCGATCGAATTGCCTTCGACTGAGCATTCTGCCTACGGGGAGATTCGCGAAAGGGTTAAGGCGGATCGATTCAAGTTGGAACCTTCGAACCGCAAGTGGTGGTTGCGCGACCGTCAGCGTGTATTGAAGTTTCTCGCACAGTATGGCGATGATATTGAGGCTCGGTGGGGGTTGGTGCCGACGAGAAATTTTCGCGAACGGACCGCGCATATTGGCGTCCTCGAGCCGAAAGTGTCGGCACGGCCCGTGGAGGGGAGTGCGGACGAGTTTGCGGTATCGGTAGAGTGGGGTGGAGTTTCCGAGGAGGAAGTGCAAGCGGCCCTCCGGCAGGGGAATCCGTTTCTCGAATCCGGGAAGCGGATTTTCCTCGTTCGCCCGGGGCAAATGGAGAAGGTGCGCAAGTTGCGGGATCAGGCACTGGCGGCCGGACGATCGGAGCATCCGCAAAGGGTGGTGGTCAAGGGGGTAGCCTTGCCCGAGGTGGAGGAGACCTTGTCGGAACTCGACCCGGAATGGGTCTCTCCCGGGGCATGGAAAGAGAGCGTGCGACGCCTGCGGGATCCGAAGGCTTTGGAGATTCCGCATCTTCCGACGGCGTTTATGTCGCGACTTCGTGAATACCAGAGGGCCGGAGTCGCCTGGTTTTGGAATCTGCACCGGAATCGATTGGGTGGATTGCTGGCGGATGAAATGGGACTCGGCAAAACGATTCAGAGCCTGGGATTGATTGGGAGTCTCGGAGGGAAGGAGGGTGCGGGGAGACCGGCCCTGGTTGTTTGTCCCGCCTCGCTCGTCGAGAACTGGGTGCGGGAGGCCTTCGAGTTTCTGCCGGAGATCCGCGCCCATGCTTATCAGGGATCAGGGCGCGAACTGGATTTCTCTGCCTTGGGGGCTGGGGATCTTTTGGTTACCTCCTACGGCACGTTGCGGGCCGATCGGGCACTTTTCCTCAAGACGAAGTTCTCGACCATCATTGGCGATGAGGCCCAGAATTTCAAGAATCCATCGACTGAGACGGCCCGGGTCATGCGGAATCTACAGGCCGACTCGCGCTTTGCTTTGACGGGGACCCCGATCGAAAACTCGATAACCGATCTCGTCGGAATCGGACGTTTTGCACTGCCAGCGGTTTTCGGGGGGAGGCGGGCCATGGCGCAGACCGATGCCGAAACCGTCTTGGCGAGGGCGAGGCCCTATCTCCTGCGCCGGACAAAAAAGGAGGTCCTGGCGGACCTGCCGGAGAAGTGGGAGACGCGTCGCTTCGTGGCACTGAGCGAGCCACAACGAAAATTGTATCAGGAAGTGCGGAGACGGACAGAGGAGCGGCTGTTCAAGCTGCGCTCGTCGGGGGCCGGGGCAGGGCGAATGACTGCGGAATTGTGGACGGAGCTATTGCGTCTGCGCCAGGCCACCGCCGAACCCAGGATTCTCGACCCGGACCTGCCGCAGACCGCTTCCGCAAAGGCAGAGGGTTTGATGGAGGTCATTGCCGAGGCCATGGATGGGGGAAGCCGGGTGCTGGTCTTCTCCCAATTCACCCAGACGCTGGGCTGGCTGGGCAAGGACTTGGACAGGGCAGGGGTCTCCTATTGCTACCTCGACGGTTCGACCCGGAACCGTCAGGATTTGGTGGAGCGTTTTAACCGCGACAACTCGATTCCGGTTTTTCTCCTTTCGCTCAAGGCGGGTGGCACCGGTCTCAACCTCACCGGGGCCGATATCGTCGTACATTATGATCCCTGGTGGAATCCCGCAGCCGAGGCTCAGGCAACCGATCGGGCGCATCGCATTGGCCAAACCCGGAAGGTGCAATCAATCAAGTTGATTGGGACCGACACCGTTGAGGAAAAAGTTCTGCGGATGCAGGATGAGAAGCGGGCGTTGTTGGGAAGTCTATTCGATGGGGAGCGAGCCTCCTCCTCCGTATTCGACTGGGAGACGCTCATGGGATTTTTGGAAGAGTAGTATTCTGTGACTAAGGGAGTTCTTTGCCGTAGAACGACTTGACGAAATGATAGTCATTTTGTCAAATTCCTGAATGAAAATCACCGATTTGCTTGAATTGGATCGCCGGGCGAAGGCGCTTGGAGCGGATCGTCCACGGCATCGGGAATTGTTTGGCACCGTTGTCGGCGGCAAAGGGAAAGGGCGCTCCCAGTTTAAGGGTATTTGAGGCGGATCGAAAATTCGTCTTCGCAGAGAATGCCACCTTCTCCAACGATCGAATCCCCCTGCACTTGGCTGGAATGATCGAAGCTTCGCAATAGTATTGGGCCTGTTCCGGGCGCGACGCTTCAGCGAGCGTCTGGTGGGTAAGCCGTGTGGGGAGGACGTACGCTATAAGCGTTACGCTAGTATCTTGTAACAAAATCAATTTCGTATCAAAGCGTAGTCGGGTGGCCTTGGCCCCCGGCACTCGGTTAAGGCCTGAATCGAAATCGCTATCGTACCGAGCGGAGCCACATCAACAAATCGCTATCGGGTTTCGAATATTGTTACCTGTTGCGAAGCAGTTACTTAATAATTCTCGACTTCGATCCCGATTTCGATTTCGATAGCGAATCATCGCTTAACCGAGTGCCCCTCCCACTCCCCGCACTTCAGAAGTGCGGGGACCTCTCGAGAATTCGTGGGAGCGGGTTTATCCCGCGATATC
>CAZWFJ010000016.1:0-33605 GCA_964633135.1 uncultured Puniceicoccaceae bacterium
AGGGGTTTGTTCAGCGGGTTATGGAGGAGATTGAAATCTTCCGGGAAGTGGCGACGCGAAGACGATGTCCGGTGGATGTGAGCGGGGTGTGCGGATTTTACTCTGGGACCCCGGTTCGTCGGCCTAAGGCTTGCTTGCGGAAGAGGTGATATGGGAACAAATCGGCTTGGTTTTTTTGCAAATTGGTTTCCTGCCCGAATCGACCGCATGTGCTCTTGCTTTGGTGAGACTCTATTTTGTTCCGACCCATGTCGCGAATACCCCATAGCACTTTTGGAGTTTTGAGGCAAAAATCTCCTCGTCTCGATGAGAGGGAGGAGCTAGAAGCGAAGAATGGAAGTCAAAATTCTTCCCCTTGGACCGATTGAGACGAATGCTTTTCTCCTCGCAGAGGAGGGTCATGCCATTTTGGTGGACGCTCCGATGGGTGCTCATGAGGCAGTGGGTGCTCTTCTCGGCAAGAAAGGACTCGTGCTGGATGCACTTGTGCTTACGCACGCTCATTGGGATCACACTACGGATGCCTATATGTTTCAGCGGGATGGCATCCCCCTTTATGGGCATAAGGCGGATCGGGAGTTGTTTGAGGACCCCCATTTGATGGCGAGTTTCGGCTTGGCTGGGGTTCCCCTGGAGTCGGTGCGAATTGATCATTGGGTGGACGAGGGGGACTCTCTGGAGCTTCTGGGACAGTCGGCGGAGGTGCGCCATGTGCCGGGACATTGCCCGGGCAATATTCTGGTTTACTTTGAACAAGAGGCGGCTTGCTTCAGCGGGGATGCACTTTTTGCGGGCAGTATTGGACGAACCGACCTGCCGGGGGGGGACTTTCAGGTTCTTGAGCAATCGATTCGGACTCGGATCTACACCCTTCCGGATGAAACGGAGATCTTCCCGGGGCACGGCCCGGTCACTTCGGTTCGAAGCGAAAAGCATCGCAATCCTTTTGTGCGTGCAGCCAGCTGAGATCACAGACGGTGAGCAGCGCGATTGACGAAAAATGGATGGGGCGGGCAATCGAGGTAGCTCGCAAAGGGTGGGGGACGACTCACCCCAATCCTGTGGTGGGAGCGGTGCTGGCTACGGGTGGGGAACTTCTCTCCGAGGGGTTTCATGAGATTGCGGGAGGTCCCCACGCAGAGGTAGAGGCCATTCGAAATTTTGGTGAAAATATTCCTCCTGGGGCCACACTCTACGTAACTCTGGAGCCATGTTCCACCATGGGTCGAACGGGAGCTTGCACGGAAGCGATTATCAAAGCTGGCATAGAGCGGGTAGTGGTTGGTGCATTGGACGATGATCCACGCCACAGGGGAAGGGGATTGGAGATCCTCCGCAGTGCCGGGGTCGCGGCGACTGCTGGGGTGATGGAGGCGGAGTGCCGGGATTTGAACTTAATTTTCCATTTTTATCATCGCACGAGCCGGCCCCTGATCGTTGCGAAAGTGGCTGCAACGATTGACGGGCGGACGGCGGTAGCGAGCGGGGGTTCCAAATGGATCACGGGGGAAAAGTCGCGCGAGAACGTCCATCACTGGCGCCGCTACTTCCCGGCCATTGCCGTGGGAGCGCGGACGGTTCTCGCCGATGATCCGGCTCTCACAGCGCGTATGGAATCGCGGGTTCATTGTCCGGTGCGCCTTATTTTCGATCGATCGGGCCGTATTGCGGAAGCACCGGATCGGCGAGTGCTGACGGATCGTTTCCGGGACCGGACGGTAGTCATGGTCTCTGCGGAGGCTTGCGCGAAAGTCCGCTCGGCTGTGGCGGAGGATGTGCGGGTCGTGGCCTGTCCGGAACAGGGTGAGATTCGCCCGTTTCTCCTTGATTGGCTGGAGCGGGAGGGGCTGCGGGGTCTTTATGTCGAGGGCGGGAGCGTTCTACACAGTCTTCTTTTTGCGGAGAGGGCTGTGGACTATCTCTTTGCCTACCGGGCACCGAAGCTCTTCTTCGACGATCGTGCCCGACCGATTGCGGCGGGACGACAGTTGGAGGATCCCGGGCAGGCTATTTACCTTGAGGATTGCCGGCACGAGATTTTTGGTTCGGATCAGCTGATTCGGGGACGTGTCTGTTATCCGCCGGAAAGGGGGACGGCCCGGTGAGAAGCTCTGTCGCAGCGATCGTTCTGGCTTCGGGCAATCTCCACAAAGCGCGGGAGATTGAGGAATGGCTTCGCAGGCGTGGTCTGCCCCTGCGCATCCTCTCTGCAGCGGACTTCGGAGGGATGGATGGATGCGTGGAATCGGCTTTGGATTTCGCAGGAAACGCTCGGATCAAAGCCGAGTTCTTGCGTAAAAAAGTGGCTGAGAGCATGTGGGTTCTCAGCGATGACAGTGGGTTAGTGGTTGATGCATTGGATGGTGGTCCGGGTGTGTTCTCTGCCCGTTTCGCCGGGGAGGGAGCGACGGACCAACAGAATCGTGAACTCCTGCTCGAGCGGATGCGCAGGATCAGACCGGGAATCCGGCGATCGGCTCGCTTTGTTTGCCTGCTCGTTCTCGCCAGGGGCGATGGGACGATTCGGGAGTTTCGGGGAGAGTGTGAGGGGAGGATCTTGACCCGTGCGAAAGGTTTGGGGGGCTTTGGCTACGATCCCGTTTTCGCGCCGGAGGGATACTCGCAGTCGTTCGCCGAACTCGAAACCGCCGAGAAAAACAGGATCAGCCACCGGGGCAAAGCATTGGAGTTACTGAGTCAATGGCTTGAGCATGCACCCCCAAGCTGATCTCTTGTTCCTCTCATTGCCACAGGATGCTTTTTCCGGTCACCCTGCTGAGTGGTTACTGATCATTTTCGATTTAAGATGTTTGCATTTCCGGTGCGTCGCATCTACTGCTCGTCAGCTTCATGAAGATACTGATAGCTGACAAAATTTCTCCCACGGGTGTTGAATACCTGCGGGAACAGACCGACTGCGAAGTCGTCGAGGCCTATGGCAGTTCGCCTGAGCAAATTCTGGAACTGGTTTCCGACGTAGACGGCATTGCTGTGCGTTCGGAGACGAAGATTACGGCGGAGGTGATTGCGGCGGCTCCGAGGCTTAAAGTGGTGGGCCGGGCTGGAGTCGGGGTTGACAACATCGACATAGAGGCCGCCACGGATCGGGGGATCATCGTGATGAACACCCCTGCCGGAAACACGATTGCGACTGCCGAATTGACCTTCACCCATATTCTTGCGGGAACCCGCCCGATTGCCCAGGCGAACCTCTCTATGAAGGAGGGTCGATGGGATCGCAAACTGTTGTCGGGGAATGAATTGATGGGGAAGACGCTGGGGGTCTGCGGGGTCGGGCGGATCGGTGCGGAAGTGGCGAAGAGAGCACTCGCCTTCGGGATGAAGGTGTTGGCCTATGATCCCTTCCTGACCCAGAGTCGTGCCCAGTCCCTCGGTGTGGAGATGGTATCGTTTGAGAACTTGTGCGAACGCGCCGACTACATCACGGTACACATGCCCCTGACGGAGGAGACCGAGGGGATGATCGACGCGGAAGCGATCGCCCGCATGAAAGACGGGGTTCGCATTTTCAACTGTGCCCGCGGGGGAATCATCGAAGAGAAGGCTCTCGTTGATGGACTCAAAAGCGGGAAGGTAGCGGCAGCCGGGCTGGATGTTTATGAGGAAGAACCCCTGGCGGCGGACAGCGAGCTGCGAAAGATCGACTCTCTGGTCTTGACTCCCCACCTCGGAGCCTCGACCCAAGAGGCCCAGGAGAATGTCGGCATCGAGATCGCCCGGAACATACACCAGGCTCTCACCGGCGGCACGGTTCTCAATGCTATCAACATGCCGACCATCGATCCGCGCGACCTGAAGATTCTGGCCCCTTACCTGAATCTGGGCGAAAAGCTTGGCACCTTTGTCCAGCAGTTGAGCAGCGGCACGGTCGAAAAGCTCAGGATCACCTACTATGGCAAGATCGTCGACCTCGATGCTCTTCCGCTCTCGCGGGCGATCCAGCGCGGATATTTGCAAAAGATCAGTGGGGAGGCCATCAACGATGTGAACGCGCCGAAGAAGCTGGCTGGTCTCGGTGTCGAGGTAGAGGTGGTCAAGAGCAACAAGGATTCTGGATACACGGAGTTGATTGAGGTGCAGGCCGTCGAGGATTCTGGCAAGACACGAACCGCCTGCGGCAGCCTTTTCGGTCTGGCCCAGGAGCCGCGGATCGTTTCGATTGACGGGCACGGGTTGGAGATTAATACCGCTGGGACTCTGCTCGTTCTCAAGAACAAGGACGTGCCGGGAATCGTGGGCTTCATTGGGACGGCTCTCGATCGGGACGGTGTCAACATAGCCAATCTTTCTCTCAGTCGCGAACAGGGCATGGGCTATGCCATCAGTGTTTACGAGCTGGATACGGCGCCTTCGGCTGAGACCCGAAAGGCGATCACGGACCACGAGGGGATTGAGAAATTCAAGATCATCCAGCTTTGATTCGTTACCTGGATGTTCCTCTCGATCGTTCTTTGCGCCCTTTTGGGTTACTTGCTCGGATCCCTGTCGTTCGCGGTGTGGATTGCCCGGTCGAGGGGAGTGGACATTCTCAAAGAGGGGAGCGGCAATCCGGGGGCGACGAACGTCAAGCGGGTCCTGGGAAAGACGGCTGGCAATACGGTCTTCGTCCTCGATTTTCTGAAAGGATGCGCGGCGGCGGGACTGGGACTCTGGATCGCGGGTGATCCGGGCGGGATCGCCGGGGCCGTAGGGGCGGTTCTGGGGCATAGTGCCTCGGTCTTCATCCGCTTTCGCGGAGGCAAGGGCGTGGCTGTGACGATGGGTGCATTACTGGCACTCATGCCCGTTGTCCTGATGTCCGGCTTGGTTGTCTGGGTGATCACCTTTCAGATCAGTCGTTACGTCTCCTTGGCCTCACTGCTTTTCGCGGCGAGCCTGCCGGTCACCGGCCTGCTCATGACGGTCGCGGGGAGACCGTTTTCCACCCCTCTCCTTGTCTTTGCGACTGCGATTGCCGTCTTGATTGTCGTCCGGCATCGCGCCAATCTTATCCGTTTGATCAATGGCCAGGAACATAAATTCATTCGCAAATCCAGCCGATAGACGAGGGAACAGGTAACGACGATGAACGAGCAGCAGAAGAAGATTCGCATTGGCCTTCTCGGCTTGGGCACCGTGGGGCAGGGCGTTTGGAAACACCTGCAAACGCGGGGTGAAGAGCTGGCCCGCGAAGCCGGAGCCGGGTTTGAGATTGCCGGGGTGGTAGTCCGCGACCGGAGTCGGAAGCGCGCGGTGGAGGTTCCGGCAGGGTTGTTGGCCGAAGGTCCGACTGCCCTCCTCGAGGATCCGACTGTTTCGATCATCTGCGAGCTGGCGGGCGGAACGGATGACGCTCTCATCTGGACCCAAAAGGCTCTCAGAGCCGGGAAATCGGTGGTTACTGCGAACAAGGCTCTGCTCTGCGATCACGGTGAGAGGCTCATGGAAGTGGCTGCGAACCACGGGGGGCGGATATTCTTTGAGGCCAGTGTGGCCGGAGGCATCCCGGTCATTAAGTCACTGCGGGAAGGGCTGGTCGTAAACCGGTTTGATCGGATTTACGGCATTCTCAACGGCACTTCAAATTACATACTCACGCGCATGGAGCGGGAGCGGTCCTCGTTCGGGCCGGTTCTGAAGGCCGCCCGGGAACTCGGTTATGTTGAGGCGGACGAATCCCTCGATCTGGACGGAGGGGACGCGGCCCACAAGACGGTGATCCTCGCCTGGCTGGCCCACCGCAAATGGGTAAAGACCGGCGAGATGTTGATTGAGGGGATTCGTAAAGTGACCCTGGATGACATGGATTTCGCCCGGGAGATGGGCTATCGGATCAAGCTGATTGCCTCCATCCAGCGGGTGGGGGAGGGGGCGCGCCTGGCCCTCGCCGTGCGCCCGACCCTTGTTCCGCTGGATTCCCTGATGGCGGACGTCAGCGAGGCGTTCAATGCCGTACGCCTGGAGGGCGATATTGCAGGGCCGACGGTCCTGATTGGCAAAGGAGCGGGGCAGGACCCGACGGCAAGTGCCGTCATTGCCGATCTTGTGGATGCCGGACGGGCGCATCTTTGCGGCATTCATCCGCGTTCGCGTTCGGCGCGCCCTGGGGATGCCAGGGAGTTGGCCGGGCTGGAGGAGATTTCTCAGGAGTATTACATCCGGCTGACGGTTGCGGATCGGTCCGGGGTGCTCGCCGAGGTGGCCGGAGCCTTTTCGCGGTGCGGGATCAGCATTGCCACCGTGATCCAGCGCGATCGTGAGGAGGACGACACGGCCTCACTCGTACTGGCGACCCACGTTTGTACCGAGGCCTCGCTGCGGGCTGCACTCGATATTCTCGGGGGGGAGGAATCAGTGCTGGGAGATTTTCTGGTCTGCCCGATCCTCGATCCGGAATAGAGATGACTTGTCGCGAAAATGGCTAGAATCGTTCAAAAATTTGGAGGAACCTCGGTAAGTGACGTGGAGCGCATCCGTGCCGTAGCAGATCGTGTCTGCCGCACGCGGAAGGAGGGCAACGAGGTTGTCGTCGTGGTCTCGGCCCGTTCTGGGGTGACCAACGATCTCATCTCACGGGCGAAAGCACTCAACCCCAACCCCAACGAGCGTGAGATGGACCTGCTCCTGGCGGTCGGCGAGCAGGAAACGATCGCCTTGACCACCATGGCCTTGCATTCACTGGGGGTCCCGGCGGTCTCCCGGACCGGGGCGCAGGCGGGAATACTCACTGACCCGGCGCATACCCGGGCTCGCATCCTGCGAATCTCAGGAGGAGACATCGATCAGCAGTTGCGCGCGGGCAATGTCGTAATCGTGGCGGGTTTCCAGGGGACTAATGTCGACGGGCAGACCACGACCCTCGGGCGCGGTGGATCTGATCTCAGTGCCATCGCAATCGCCGCTGCCCTGAACGCGGATCTCTGCCAGATCTACACCGATGTTGAGGGCGTCTTTACGGCGGATCCCCGGATCGTTCCGGACGCCCGCAAGCTGAACGAAATCGCCTATGAGGAGATGCTCGAATTGGCCAGTAGTGGTTCGAAGGTCATGCAGACCCGAGCCGTCAAATTTGCCCAGAAATATGGGGTACGCTTCGAAGTGCGCTCCAGCTTTAACGACAAACCCGGAACCATTGTGAAAGAAGAGGTTGTTTCCATGGAGGACGTCGCCGTGAGCGGTATCGCCCTCGACCGCAATCAGGTCAAGATTGTCATCAGTGACATCCCGGACCGCCCCGGCTCGGCCGCCCGTATCTTCCAGGCCCTGTCGGAGGAGGGGGTCCTCGTCGATATGATCGTCCAGAATCTTGGCCGCGAGGGTCGGGCAAATCTGACCTTTACCGTGCCGGAGGAAGACGCGTTTCGGGCCGGGAACGCGGTCAAGGCACTCAAGGAGGATTTTCCCGACGCTCGCATCTCTACCTACGACCGCATTGCCAAGCTTTCGGCAGTCGGGGTCGGAATGCGCTCCCACACCGGGGTGGCTGGCAAGCTCTTCGGGGCACTGGCCGAGAAGAAAATCAACGTCCAGATGATCAGCACTTCGGAGATCAAGATCTCGGTCGTAATCGGGATCGACGAAGCGGAGGAAGCGGTCCGCACCCTTCACCAGGCCTTTGATCTTGCTGGGGTTGACGAAACGATCCAGGCCCCTTGAGTGTCCTTTGGCTATGAAGTTTGTATCTACCCGGGGTGGCGGAGAGCCGGTCTCCTTTCAAAGGGCGGTCGCCACCGGGCTGGCTCCGGACGGGGGACTCTTCGTGCCGGAGGTGCTGCCGGACCTGGCCGGGGAGATTGCCTCCTGGACCGACCTGACCTACCAAGAGTTGTGCCTGCGCTTCTTTGCCCACTTTGCCACCGATACCGATCCCGCCGAGTTGCGTGAGACGGTCGAAAACTCCTATGCCTCGTTTGACGATCCGCGCACCGCACCTCTCCGGCGGCTGGGCGCGGGACTCTCGGTGCTCGAGCTTTTCCACGGGCCGACCCTCGCCTTCAAGGACTTCGCCCTGCAATGGCTCGGGGAGCTCTATGCCCGGCAGATCGCTCGTGAAGGGAAGCCGCTCGCGGTACTGGGAGCGACATCCGGGGACACCGGGGCCGCCGCCATTCATGGCCTTCTCGGCAAGGAGGGAGTTTCGATCTTCATCCTTTATCCCGATGGCAGGGTCTCGCCTTTGCAGGAACGCCAGATGACCTGCACGGGAGCGGATAACGTCTTCCCGCTGGCCATCCAGGGTAGTTTTGACGACGCCCAGAAGTCGTTGAAGGAGGTTTTTGGAGACATGGCCTTCCGGGCCGAGTGTGGCCTCTCGGCGGTCAACTCGATCAACCTGGCCCGCATCCTGGCCCAGTGCGCCTACTATATTTATGCATCCTTGCAGATTCCGCCTGCGCGCCGGAGTCAGGTGCGGTTTGTCGTGCCCACCGGAAACTTTGGCAACGTACTGGCCGGCTGGATGGCCCGGCGGATGGGAATGCAGGCCGCCGGGTTCGTCGTCGCCACGAACCAAAACGACATCCTGCATCGTTTCTTCGCGACCGGGCGCTACGAAGTGGGGGACGTCCGCCCCAGCCTGGCCCCCTCAATGGACATCCAGGTCGCGTCAAACTTCGAGCGTTTCCTTTATTATCGCGCCGGAGGGGATTGCCAAAAGGTGGCTGCCTGGATGGGGGAGTTCGCGCGCACGGGCAAGGTCAAGCTTCCTGCGCCAGAGGGGTGGGGATTCGCCAGCACCACGACCGACGACGGGGAGATTGGTCAAATCATCCGGTCCGTGTATGATCAATTTGGCTACATCGTCGATCCGCACACCGCCTGTGGCTTTTCCTGGGAGCGACGGTCGGACGAGGAGACAATTATCCTCGCGACGGCGCACCCGGCAAAGTTTCCGGAGACCATTGAGAGGGCCATCGGGATCGGGGTCACGCACCCCTCACTCGAAGCATTGAAAGACCGCCCGGTGGTGAAATTTCCGATTGAGGGCACGGCGCAGAAGATCCAGCATTTCATCCGCACCCATTTGAAGTCGTGAAAACAATCCAAGCATCGGCCTGTATCCTCGCTAAGAACGAAGAGGAGAACCTTCCCCGCTGCTTGGCTCCCCTGAAAAACTTTGAGGAGATCCTGGTCTATGATTCGGGCAGCACCGACCGGACGATTCAAATTGCCCGCGAGAACGGGGCCAACGTTGTCGAGGGTGATTGGGAAGGGTTCGGCCTCACCCGGAAGAAACTTTTCAACGCCGCCTCCCAGCCCTGGATTTTCTGGATCGATGCCGATGAGGTAGCCATGCCCGATCTTCTCGAAGAGATTCGAAATTGCATCGAAGCGGAACCGGAGGCGAATGGCTACCAGATTAACCGGATCTCCCGGGTTGGACGGAAGCGGTTCCGCCACGGCAACTGGTATCCAGACTGGAATCTCCGTTTCTTTCGACGCACGGAGTGGACCATGGAGGCGCGGGATGTCCATGAATCGGTACGGGTCGAGGGGACGGTCGGTCGATTCTCGTCGCGTATGGAGCACTACCGCTTTCGGAACTGGGCGGAGGCCAGGGCCAGAGCCGAGCGCTTTGCGAAATTGTGGGCCGCACAGGCCTTCCGTGATGGAAAAAGAGCTACTTATTTCGATCAGGTCGGGCACGCTTGGGGATGCTTTCTCAAGGGCTATTTTCTGAAGCTCGGAGTTCTCGACGGAATCAGCGGGGTGCGGCTCGCTCTCGCCAACAGTGCCGAGGAAGCAGACAAATACCGTCGTCTGCGAAGGGCATGGGAAAAGTTCGGCGGCTAGAACGGGATGTGTTTTCGCTGGCTGGCAGGGATTCACCGGGGGAGAGAGGCGAACTGATGGGCAGAATGCATCGATATCTCCTCGCCGAGGTCGCTCTTTTCATCTCCGGGGCGGTCGGCGTTTTCATTTTTGTCTTCCTGACCGGCAATGCCGTGCGGGGGGCGATCGGGATGCTCGTCGACGGGCAGATCTCTCTTCGCTTTTTCTTGGGGATTCTCTGGCTCATGCTGCCCTATGTCGCTCTCTATGCGCTGCCCCTGGGGTTTCTTGCCGGCGTTCTGCTCGCTCTCGGCAGACTTTCGGCCACCCGGGAAATCCTGGCCATGAAAGCCAGCGGGATGAGTGTCTGGTCGATCGCGCGCCCCATCTTTTTCCTCGCACTGATCGCCTGCCTCTTCTCCGCATGGTTCCACAATGATCTCGGCCCCAGAAATAAGGGAGCCTATCGGGAGAAACTCGCCAACAGCCTTGAGGAGGATCCCGTCCGGTTCTTCAAAACCGGCGAACTCATCAGGGATTTTCCCGGCTACATTATTTACGTCCAGGAGAGGGTCGGCGACGAAATGCGGGGATTCAGGGTCTGGCAGTTGAACGAGGCGGGGCACCTCGAGCGTTATGCCGAGGCAGAGGACGCCCGGATCGAGTTTCTGCGCGACGAATCGATTTTGCGGCTGACCATGCTCGATGGGAGTACCGAGCAGCGAGAACCAAACCCGCTCTACGATTCCACTCCGGTGATTGAGGCGATCGTCGCTTTCGAGGAATTTTCGGTCGGGCTGCGGTTGGACAGGCTCATGGATCGCGGGTCTCCGGCATCCAGAAAGGCCTCCTACCTGACTTTCGGGGAGCTGAGGGAACGAGTGGCATCGGATCCGGAGAACGCCATGAAATACCGGGTGCAGATACAGCAGAATTTTGCCATGTCGATCTCGGTGTTTGCCCTGACCATGGTTGCCATACCCCTCGGCATTCGAGTCGGTCGAAAAGAGACGCTGACCAACCTGGTCGTGGCCCTGGCCCTGGCGTTGACGTATTATTTCCTCGTGACCCTGGCCACCTGGTTTCAGGAAATGCCCGCGCTCCTTCCGGAAGTATTAATCTGGATCCCCAACATTCTCTACTTCGGGATAGGGTTCTGCCTCATGAGGCGGGCCAATCGCCATTGAATCGAATTCCCAGGGTAGGCCTTCCGGCCAACCCTGGGCTATAGTATCGATTTGGATCTGGATTTGGATGGGCGTGGTTTGCGCTTGTCCCTGAGTGCGGGGATGCGTTTTCTGTATCCTTTTTTCCATGAAGAAGCGTACACACAATTGCGGAGAGTTGAGAAAAGAGCTGGCTGGCAGCCGGGTCGTTCTGTCGGGCTGGATTGATTCGGTCCGGGATCACGGGGGGGTTCTTTTTGTCGACCTGCGGGATCGCGAGGGCCTGACCCAGGTTGTCGTTCACCCGGGCGACCAGACGCTGGACGAGGCCTTGGCGCATTTTAAGCCGGAGTCGGTTCTGGAAGTGGAGGGCGAGGTGGTCCTCCGCGAGCCGGAGACGATCAACCCCCGGATGAAGACGGGCGAGGTCGAGGTGCATGCCTCGGCGGTGGAGCTGCTGAACCGCTCGAAGACTCCCCCATTCCCGTTGGAGGATGAGAAGGCGGATAAAGTAAACGAGGACCTGCGGCTACGCTATCGCTACATGGACCTCCGCCGCCCGCGCAATCTGGAGGTCCTGCGGCTGCGGCACCGGGCAACCCAGGCGGTTCGGCACTATTTGGATGAGGTTGGCTTTCTGGAGATTGAGACGCCGAGTCTTTTCAAGAGCACGCCCGAGGGTGCCCGGGAGTTTCTGGTGCCGAGTCGGCTGAACCCGAACGAATACTACGCCCTGGTGCAATCGCCGCAGCAGTATAAACAGATGCTTATGGTAGCCGGGGTGGAGCGTTATTTCCAAATCGCCCGGTGTTTTCGCGACGAGGACCTGCGTGCGGACCGCCAGCCCGAGTTTACGCAGATCGATCTCGAGATGTCGTTCATCGACCGCGAGGACATGTATGCTCTCGTCGAGGGCCTGATGGCGCGGATCTGGAAGGAGACGCTCGGGGTTGAGGTGGCGACGCCGTTTCCCCGGCTCTCGTACCGGGAGGTAATGAACCGTTTCGGGAGTGATAAGCCGGACACGCGATTCGAGATGGAGATCACCGATTTTTCGGATACTTTTGCGAGTTCTGGATTCAAAGTGTTCGCCTCCGCGATTGGGGGTGGGGGAGTGGTCAAGGCGATCAACGCCAAGGGACTCGCCGATCTCACCCAGGGTGAACTCAAGGGCCTTGAGGAAGCGGCCCGCTCACTGGGAGCCAAGGGGTTGGCCTTTATCAAAGCTGAGAAGGGGGAGTGGAAATCGCCGATCCTCAAATTCCTCTCTGCGGACGAACAGGAAACCCTCCGTGAGCGGCTCGACGTGGAGGAGGGCGATGTCGTCTTCTTCGCTGCGGGCGAGTGGGAATCGGCCTGCACGATTCTGGGGCGCGTCCGACTGGATGCGGCCAAACTTCTTGAGAAGCGGGGAAAGATTTCCCGAGACCCGAAAGACTATCGATTCCTCTGGGTGATTGAATTTCCGCTCATGCTCTTCGATGAGGAGGCCGGTCGCTACACTGCGGCGCACCACCCCTTCACCTCGCCGGTTCCCGAGGACCTGGAACTTTTGGACTCCGACCCCAAGGCGGTCCGGGGGCAGCACTACGATCTTGTGCTCAACGGGGTCGAGTTGGGTGGTGGGAGCATCCGTATCCATCAGCCCGAGTTGCAACGGAAAGTCTTTGAGGACGTGCTCGGGCTGCCCAAGGACCTGGTAGAGGAGCGGTTTGGCTACATGCTGGAGGCCTTCTCCTACGGTGCTCCGCCGCACGGGGGGATCGCCTTTGGACTCGACCGCCTGGTCGCGATTCTGGCGAACCGCCCGAGCATCCGGGACGTCATTGCCTTCCCCAAGACGCAGAAGGGCCAGGATCTCATGGCCAGCTCCCCCTCACCGGTCAGCGAAAAGCAGCTCCGCGACCTTTTTATCCGCAACGTCGAACCCGTCCGCCAGGAGGAAAATTCCTAAAACGACAAATCTGTGAAAATTTCCGGGCTTTGAGAGTTGACCCGGGCGTGGATGGTTGTCGATAACATACGGCTTCTTCCCCAGACTACTCTCTCTTCTCAATGATTTTACGAAACCTACTTATTGCGTCCGGCCTCACGGCGTTTGGTGGCGTTGCCTCGGCGGCGGACGGGGCCGTATCGCCTTATCCGTACGAAATTGGCAGGATTTTGGGGATTCCGATTACCAACTCGATGGTAACGAGCTGGGTCATTTCCATCATCCTGATCTGTGTGGTTCGGCTGATGGTGGGTAAAGTTAGGCTGATCCCCTCGAAGGGGCAGGTGGTCATCGAGGCGATCGTGATCGGGGTTCGGGATCTCATCACTCCCATCGTGGGCAAGCACATGGTCCGGCCTACGTTCTGGCTCCTGGGGGGACTTTTCACCTTCATCCTCATCTCAAACTGGAGCGGCATGATTCCGGGTGTGGGCACGGTTGGGAACGATACCATGAAGGTCGAGTTCAACTCCGTCGAGCAGCAGGAGGCCTTCAACGCGGCTCCCGAGGACTCACAGGAAAGGCGCGAGATTCTTCATGAGCTGAGGAGGGAAGGGCAAGTGAAAGATCATTTCCAGTATTTCATCCGCCCCGCCAACGCGGACCTGAATATGACTCTGGCTCTATCGGCGGTGGCGATGGTCGCCTGGCTCTATTTCATCTTCCGGTATGTGGGTCCGGCCGGGGTCTTAAAAGATCTCTTTGGGAACAAGGCGGACAGGAAGGGCATTCCGATCCCCCTCTATTATTTTATCAGTATCATCTTCATCGGGGTTGGCTTGATTGAAGTTGTCTCGATTCTCTTCCGACCCGTCTCCCTCTCCTTCCGGCTCTTTGGCAACATGTTCGGCGGCGAAAACCTCCTCACCAGCATGCACGGCATCTTTGCTTACTTGCTGCCGATCCCTTTCTACTTCCTCGAGGTCATCATCGGATTTGTCCAGGCCCTCGTCTTCACCCTGCTCGTGGCCGTCTACATCGGTCTGATCTGCAACCATGGAGAAAAACACGAGCATTGACCGCAGAAAAAATTTCCCCGGCGGGACCGGTGCCAGAGGTAACCAATCCTCACCGAGTGCCGGGCGTCGGGAAAACGCTAACAACCAAAACCAATAGAAAGACATGCTAAACATACTCGCACAAATCACCGGTGATCTCGGTGCCGGACTCACGGCCGCTCTTGGCTGCACCGCTGCCGCCGTTGGGGTTGCCATGGTCGGAACCAAGGCCGTTGAGGCTGTGGGCCGCAACCCGGGAGCCTCAACCGCGATCCTCGTTCAGAGTATCATCGGTATGGCACTCGCTGAGGCGGTTGCCTTCTACTCACTCTTCCTTTACCAAGGTTGATCAAATCATCCGATTGAATCGAATTTGACGGCTGGGCGAAGCCCTGGCATCGTCCGGCCGTCATCCCCTTTCCGCCCATGCTCACCCAGATCCTGACTCAGCTGACTCTCGCAGCGGCCCCGGCCGCCGAAGGTGAATCCGGCCCCATCCAGACGATTGTCCATCACTTCGGCCTGGAGACCGGCTTTTTTATTGGCCAGGCGATCAATTTTTTGATCGTTGCGGCGCTACTCTATTTCCTGGCTTTCCGCCCGATCCTGCGGACCGTTTCCGAGCGCCAGGAAAAGATTGAGGACGGACTCCGCTATTCCGAGGAGATGAAGGCCAAGCTGGCCGATGCCGAGAAAAGCCACGAGGAGACTCTCCGCCAGGCTTCGATCGAGGCCCAGAACATCCTCAAAGAAGCGAAGGCCCAGGCCTCAGAACTCATCGAAGCCAAGACCGAGGAGGCACGGCTGAAGGCCGAGGACATTCTCCGCAGGGGCGAGGAATCGCTCGTTGCCGAGCGCAAGAAGATGATGACTGAGATCCACGGCGAGGTGACCCGGCTGGTGGTGGCCACGACTCGTAAGGTCCTCGACCGCGAACTGTCCGAAAGCGAAAAATCTTCCTTCAGCGATCGGGCGGCCACAGAGCTCACCGAATCCCTCCGATAGCCCCTAGCCATGCGTAAAAATCCCCGAGCGAGAAAACTGGCCTCCCGGCTGTTGGCTCTTTGCCGTGACGAGCAAGGGGTCCTCTCTGCTGAGCGAGTCTCCGAGGTGCTGGACGCCTTGCGGTCCAAGCCGCCTCGGGACCATCGTGAGGTGTTGCGCTCTCTCGCTTTTCTGGCCGAGCGCGAGCTGGCGCTCTCCACGGCGAGGATTACTTCCGGGGGTGAGCTGAGTCCCGAATCGGTCGAGCGGATTCGTTCCGGTTTCTCGGACAAATATCGCCGTCCTCTGGCGGCAACGAGTCGGCGCGACCCCTCAATGATTGCCGGGGCACGGGTGCAAGTCGGCGACGATGTATACGAGATTTCGATTCCGGCCCGGCTTGCAGCCATTGGCGGCGCGACCCACTAATTTCACTATTCTCACTTTCCCATCATGAGCACTATTGTCGAACAGATCGAAAAAGAGATCGCCAACCTAGGAACCTCGGCGCAGGAGTCGAATGTCGGTTCCGTTCTAACCATCGCCGACGGTGTGGCCCGTGTCAGCGGCCTCTCCAAGGTGATGTATAACGAGATGATCGAATTCCCGGGTGGGGTTTTCGGAATTGCGCTAAACCTCGAAGAAGACCAGGTCGGAGCGGTTGTTTTGGGGGATCCGGCCAACATCCGCGAGGGCGATCCGGTCAAGACGACAGGTCGGCTTCTCTCCGTACCGGTCGGCAAGGCTCTTCTTGGTCGGGTCGTCGACGCTCTCGGTCGGCCGGTCGACGGCAAAGGCCCGATAGAGGCCGAGGATACCTACCCGGTCGAAAAGATCGCCCCCGGGATCATTGCCCGCAAGTCGGTCGACCAGCCGTTGCAGACCGGGATCATGGCCATCGACTCGATGATTCCGATCGGGCGGGGCCAGCGCGAGCTGATTATTGGCGACCGTCAAACCGGAAAGACTACCATCGCCATCGACACCATCATAAACCAGGCGAACATCAACCGCGTCGGGATGGAGTCGGGCGACCCCGGTTTTCGTCCGGTGTACTCGATCTACGTCGCTGTGGGGCAGAAGAATTCCAACATCGCCCGCACCCTGAATGTGCTCGAAAAGGCGGGTGCTCTCGATTTCACCACGATCGTTTCCGCCCCTGCCGCAGATAATCCCACAAACCAATACCTGGCTCCTTTCTCCGGCGCGGCCATGGGGGAGTATTTCATGCAAAACGGCATGGATGCGCTCATCGTTTACGACGACCTCTCCAAGCACGCCGTAGCCTACCGCCAGATGTCGCTGATCCTCAAGCGCCCCTCCGGTCGCGAAGCCTATCCGGGGGATGTTTTTTACCTGCACAGTCGGCTCCTGGAGCGCTCGGCGCGTCTCGGCCCGGATTACGGGGACGGCTCCCTGACCGCTCTCCCCATCATCGAAACCCAGGCGGGTGACGTCTCGGCCTATATCCCGACGAACGTGATTTCCATCACCGATGGGCAAGTCTTCCTCGAAACAGATCTCTTCAACCAGGGGGTTCGCCCGGCCATCTCAGTCGGTCTGTCCGTCTCCCGTGTGGGATCGGCGGCTCAGATCAAGGCCGCCAAGCAAGTAGCTGGAAAGGTCAAGCTCCAGCTCGCCCAGTATCGTGAGCTGGCCGCCTTCGCCCAGTTTGGCTCCGACCTCGATGCCAAGACCAAGAGTCAGCTCGACCGCGGTGCCCGTCTGGTCGAGGTTTTCAAGCAGCCCGCCTTCTCGCCCAAACCCATTGAGGTCCAGGTGGCGATCCTCTGGTCGGTGGAGAACGCCTTCTTCGACGACGTCGAGGTGCGGAAAATGCAGGAGGGCACGAAGAGTCTCGAGGAATTTCTCGCCAACCGAAAGGCCGGGGTCCTCACGAAAATCCGCACCCAGGGCAAGATTTCGGAGGAACTGGAGGCCGAACTCAAGGCTTCCGTGGAAGAATGGAAACGCACGTTCGCTTGAGAATAACCTCTCGCACCGACGACTGAACTGATTATGGCCAACACGCGCGACATCCGGAACCGGATCAAGAGTGTCAAGAACACCGCCCAGATAACCCGGGCGATGCAGCTTGTCGCGGCCTCGAAGATGAAGCGGGCCCAGGACAAGGCTGTCAAAGGGCGCGAATACGGGAGGGGTTTGCTCGCGGTGTTGAGCAACCTGTGCTGCCACTTCGACGAGGAGCACTCGTGGCATCCCTACCTGCAAGAGCGCGAAATCAAGCGTCGGGGCATTTTGCTCGTCACCTCGGACCGTGGCCTTTGTGGCCCGCTGAACTCGAACCTCTTCCGCATGATTCTCTCCATGGAGGACGAGCCGCCGGTTCGCTGGTTCAACATCGGGCGCAAGGGGCGCCAGTTCCTCACTCGTACCCAGCGGGATCTTGCCGCTGATTTTACGGTAAGCGACGAGGCCAAATTTTCCGAGGTGCGTCCCATCATCGATGTCATGGACGACCAATTCCGGAAAGGGGAAATCGACACAATCGAGGTCTTGTTTCCGAAATTCCTGAACACTCTTGCCCAGGAGCCTCGACTCACACCTCTGGTCCCCCTGCACAATCTCAGGGATTTCATCACCGAGCACGAGAGCGAGTTTGGCAAGCTCACGGAAGATGATCGGGAGATCCTCTTTGAACCCAGCCCGCCCGAGGTGATCTCCCAGATTCTCGACCTCTTCATCCGCAAGGCCATTTTCGAGCGCATCCTCGAGGCGAAAGCCTCCGAGCACAGTGCCCGGATGGTTGCCATGAAGTCGGCGACCGACAACGCCAAAAGTCTCGTCGAAGACCTCACCCTCGAATACAACAAGGCGCGGCAGGCCGCTATTACCCAGGAGATTCTCGAAATCTCCGCCGCCTCCTTCTTCAATTGACTCTAACCATTACCAACTCTCCCATGGAAAATATCGGAAAGATCGTGCAAGTGATTGGCCCCGTCGTCGACGTTAAGTTCGACGAGGAAAACGTGCCGAAAATTTACCAGGCGCTCACCACTTCGTTTGAAGTCAGTGGCAAAAAGCAGAAAGTCGTCCTCGAAGTCCAGCAGCACCTGGGCGAGGGAGTGGTTCGCACCGTGGCCATGTCCTCGACCGAGGGTCTGGTCCGCGGGCTGGATGCCGTGGACACTGGCGATGCCATCACCGTGCCCGTCGGGCGTGGCGTTCTCGGGCGCATCTTCAACGTCACGGGCGATCCGGTCGACGAGCGGGGTGAGGTCACCTACACCCAGAGGGACCCGATCCACCGTCAGCCTCCGCCCCTGATCGATCAGGATGTCGAGGCCAACATCCTCGAAACCGGCATCAAGGTGATCGACCTGATCTGCCCCTTCATCAAAGGGGGCAAGGTCGGAGCATTTGGGGGTGCCGGGGTTGGCAAGACCGTCGTCATCATGGAGCTGATCAACAACATCGCCAAGGCGCACGGCGGATTCTCCGTCTTCTGCGGAGTTGGCGAACGCTCCCGCGAAGGCAATGACCTTTACCATGAAATGTCCGACTCCGGGGTGATCGATCAAGAAAACATCGAAAACTCAAAGGTCGCCCTTGTCTACGGGCAAATGAACGAGCCCCCCGGTGCCCGTATGCGTGTCGGCCTGAGCGGCCTGACCATGGCGGAATATTTCCGCGACCAGGAGAACCAGGACGTGCTCCTCTTCGTCGACAACATCTTCCGCTTCTCGCAGGCCGGATCCGAGGTGTCCGCTCTTCTCGGGCGTGCCCCCTCCGCAGTCGGATATCAGCCGACCCTCTCCGCCGAGATGGGGAACTTGCAGGAGCGGATCACCTCCACCAAGAACGGCTCGATCACGTCCTTCCAGGCGGTTTATGTGCCGGCGGACGACTTGACCGACCCGGCACCGGCAAACACCTTTGCCCACCTCGATTCAACCATCGTTCTCGAACGCCGGATTGCCGAGCTGGGGATCTATCCGGCCGTCGACCCGCTCAACTCCACCTCGAATGCTCTTGACCCTTCCATCGTTGGCGAAGAGCACTTCAAGGTAGCCCGCGGCGTGCAGGACGTGCTCCAGCGCTACAAGGATCTGCAAGACATTATCGCCATTCTCGGGATCGACGAGTTGTCCGAGGACGACAAGAGATCGGTCTTTCGGGCGCGGAAGATTCAGAAATATCTTTCTCAGCCCTTCCATGTGGCCGAGGTATTCACCGGATTCTCCGGGAAATATGTCCCGGTCTCGGAGACCATTCGAGGATTCAAGATGATCCTCGACGGCGAACTCGACCACCTCTCCGAGAACGATTTTGCCTACAAGGGATCCATCGACGAAGCCATTGAGGCAGCCGAGAAAGCAAAGTAAGACCCCGTACCCAGGTCCCCCCATGAAACTGACGATCATCACCCCCGAGAAAATCGCGTTCGACGGTGAGGCCGATTCGGTCGTCCTCAATACCGAGGAAGGCGAGATCGGCATCCTGCCCGGCCACCTTCCCTTGGTGACTCTCCTGCGGGCGGGTGATGTTCAGGTCGATCATCAGGGCCAAAAGCAATTCCTGGCGATCGACAAGGGCTTTGCGGAGGTGAGCGACGACAAGATCCGTGTTCTCACCGAGGCCGCCATCGATGTCGATGAGATCGACCTCGAAGCGGTTGCAAAGGCCGAGGAACGCGCCCGCCGCTACCTGGCGGAAGCCGAGGGCAAGCCCGATCTCGATCCCCACGAGCTGGAGCAGATCAATGGTAGTCTCCGCTTCGCGGTCGCCCAGCGCCTGGCTAAGGGCCGTCGGCCCCGCTAAGAAGCTTGAGTTTTGCAAAGGCACCCCCGCGCCGGTCCAACTCCGCAGGCGTGCCGATTTCGATGGATTTCCCCTCGTTCATGACCACCACGAGGTTGGCATTGCGGATCGTTGTTAGGCGGTGGGCTACGATGAAAGTGGTGCGCCCCCGGATCAGGTTCTCGATCGCCGCCTGAACCTCCCGCTCTGAGATTACGTCGAGGGCACTGGTGGCCTCGTCGAGGATGATCACTTGCGGGTTACGGACCAACGCACGAGCGATGGCCAGTCGCTGGCGCTGACCACCGGAGAGTTTGAGTCCGTTCTCGCCGACCGGCGTATCCAGCTTTTGGGGCAGTTCATCAATGACCTTTTCAAGATTGGCGAGGTGGAGGGCGTGCCAGATCGCGTCATCCGCAAACTGGCTGAGGCCATAGCTGACGTTGTCGCGAATGGTGCCGGAGAAAAGAATTGTCTGCTGGGGCACCATGGCGATGTGGCGACGCCAGCTCCGCATGTCGATCGCTTCCATGGGCACGCCGTCGAGGAGGATCTGGCCGGATTGGGGGCGGAGAAAGCCGATCGCGAGTTGCATCAAGGTACTCTTGCCCGAGCCGGACTCGCCGACAAAGGCAACGCAGGACCCGGGCGATACGGAGAGGCTGAAATTGGACACGGCCATCTCCTTCTGCCCCCCATAACGGAAGCTGACGTTGCGGAAATCGATATGCCCTTCCACATTCTCGACCACGGATTTTCCCTCGTTCTCCTCGAGATCGGGGCATTCGAGGATTTCCCCGATCGACCGGATTGAGGCCATGCTTTTGGAGTACTGCGGCAATAGGCTCAGCAGCTGTTGCACCGATCCGACGACCATCTGGAACAGGGCCGAATAGAGGGCGATCTTGTCCAGGCTCGTGTGCCCTTGGGTGACCATCCAAGTAACCCCCATCGTGATCGTCACAACCGAGAGCATAAATACCACAAAGGCATTGGCTCCAAAGATTGCATTGATGGAATCTACCTTGCGGCCCCGGTCGCGAACGTGGCTGAGTTGGTGCTGCACCCTCTCAATCTCTACGTGCTCAACACCGTGCGCGCGCGTGACTGGCACCATGTTGATCATCTCGGAAACCCGGTGCGACATCCCCTCGAATTCCTGGCGAAGGGCGTCGTTTCGTCGTTGCATCGCTCCATGGAAAAGCCGGATCAGGCCCACCGCGATGGGGGTGGCGATCAGGTAGCTCAGTGCGACCACCGGCTCCCGTATGGCGGTATAAATCATGGCAAAGAGGATGGAGAGGATCGCTCCCATGGCCGCATTGAAATAGATCTCCGAGAACCGCACGATTTCTTCCACATCCCGCAGAACCTTTGACTGGAGGCGTCCCGTCTCGCGCTCGCTGTGAAAATGCATCGACAGCTGCTGAAGGCGGCGGACGAGGGCGGCTCGAAGGCGGAGTTCCATATCCCGGGTCGCACGGCTGCTCCCGCGGATAAACCACATGTGGAACGGGATGTTGGCCAAAAGAATGACGAGGTAGGCCCCGTAGAAAAACGTGAGATACTCCCATGGATGCGCCATATCGCTGTCGGCAACCCGAATCGATTCGGCGATCACCAGGGGGAAAAGCAGGAGGGGAGCCTGCTTCAGGAGGAAGAGACCGAGCAGGGCCAAGTGCTTCGGCACCGTCAGCGCAAGCAGGCGCAGGTAGGTGCGGAGGGGTTCGACGCTCTTGTAATTGCGCTCCAGTTCTTCAGCGATGATGGGCATAGAGGATCTCTAAAAATTCCCAGCATGTAATAGGCCCTGCGGAGGAGGGAAGGAAATTCGCCTCAACGACCAAGCGATCTCCGCAGAAGTCATCGAAGAAGCATGCCGGGAGCCAACAGAATCAGTACACCCTCGTCAAGAAAAGTCGACCAGGAAAATAAAATCCGGTCCGACCCGTGTAAATTTCTAATGTTAGCTTTCCTTTTCGCAGGGCGTGTGATCAAGTCGCGGGATGATTTTTCTTCGTCGGATCGTGAAGGAAGGAAAGGGGTGTTCCGGGGAATATCCGTTCTCGGTCCCGGCCCTCGCCGATTTGTCCACGCTGGAGATCACAACCCCGGTAACCTTCTTTGTCGGGGAGAACGGATCGGGAAAATCGACTTTGCTCGAGGCCGTGGCGTTGAAGGCCAAGCTTCCTCCGGCTACCGGCTTGCCGTTGGAGCACGACGAAACTCTGGAACCGGTGCGCCCGCTGGCGGCGGCGTTACGGCTTGGTTGGCAGCCCCGGACCCGGCACGGCTTCTTTCTTCGGGCGGAGGATTTTTTCAATTTCGCCAGTTCGATGCGCCGACGAGCAGAAAGCATGGACGAGATGGCGGAGCGTTTTGGGGACGACCCCCGGGTGCGCGGCTACATGTTTGCCCAGAAACAGGCGATCACCTCTCGCTATGGCGAAGATCTTCACGCCGTCTCCCACGGGGAAGGATTTTTGAAATTCTTCGAGTCCCGCTTTGTGCCCGGAGGTCTCTACCTGATCGACGAACCGGAGGCGGCACTTTCGCCCCAGCGGCAATTGGCCTTCCTGAGCCTGATGAAGACGCTGGTCGAGGAATGTGACTCCCAATTTATTATCGCTTCCCATTCTCCTCTTCTTCTGGGCTACACCGGAGCTCGTATCCTGAGCTTTGATGACGGGGTCCTGGCCGAAGCACAGTACGAGGAACTGGCTCATGTGACTCTGACTAAAAGCTTTCTCTGCGATCCAGAGCGGTATTTCAGGCAGCTTTGAGGAGTGGGCGAATCCTGACCGATTTTTTCCCCGCCGAAGCCACCCGAGATGGGAACTGGCAACATCATTCGAACCGTCTTCAACGAGGGCGGGTCGATCCGGGCGAAAACTTCCTCGCGAGCCGAGGTCGTGGTCTCCCAATCGGACAACCCTCGGACAGGAGCTTCGCTCAGGGTGTTGGATTCCGCAGGTGGCCCGGTCATCGAGGCCTCGACCGGCGAGACCTACGAGAACACCTTCGGAGAACTCAAGGAGATGTTCCGAGCCTTCAAAATCTACCATGTGGCAGCCGTTGCCTGCGCCATCGTCGGGGCCGTCATTCTCGGGACCTTGTCTCGCCGCAGCCCCGCCAAGGGAAGCGGAGCGATCCGGCGGCGGGCGAAGGCGGACGGGTTCCTGCCGAACCGCTGGGGCTTGACCCTGATCGGCCTTGCTGTCCGCCTGGGAGGCTGGGCGCACCTTCCCCCTTCGCCCACCGCGTTCGCGGGGCTTCGGAGGACAGGCATGCTGGAATTGCAGGGGGGCTGCATTTGTTGCAGCATCCAGACGGATTTGCTGGATGCGCTTCTCGAACTTTATCAGGAATTCCAGCCGGATCATATTCTGATTGAAGCTACTGGGGTAGCAGAGCCGAAGGCCATCTTGGAGACGCTTTACTCGGAGAATTTCTTTGGCAGAAGAGGGACGGATTTCCTTAAAGTGGCCAACATGGTAACGATGGTGGATAGTGAAAATCTGGAGCAATATCTCGAATCATCCGAAAACAGCGGTGGATCTCGCCGAACCGACCTTCTTCCGAACGACCCGAGCCGCCCCCTTCAGATGACCGGGGAGACTACCCACTGATAAGTTCGAATCGCCAGGAGAAGCACGGTCTGGACGAGCGAGAGTTTCTCGTTCCGCCGAGACCGAATTTCCGCCGATGGGTCCATATCAATAATCCAGGGAAAGAATTCTCCCGTCCGTGAAAGAGAAGAACTTCGACTTGTCCGCGATCTCCACGCCCTCGACCAAATGCTCTTCTCCCTTGTCGATGACCTTCAGGCAGCCCGGGCAAGCCATCAAGACCACTCCCTTTTCCTCCAGCGAAGCCAATTGTGTTCTGGCCGACGGGAAATGGGCGAATTCCACATCCGCGAAATCAGACACAACCACGCTGGCGGCATCGATATCGAAATAGACAAGAACGTCGTAATCGTCGGCCATCGTATTGGCCATGCTGAGGGCCATCAGGAGCTGGTGCGGATCATTCGCACCATGGCTTACATGGATAAAGACGCCGTCCCGGGGAGCGTTCTCGGTGGAGGCACTGGCTTCCGACAGCAGGGAGAGAGTGAGAAGGGCGAGGAGGAATCGAATCGTTTTCATAGCGTGAGTGAATTTTGAGAGGAAAGAAGCTGGGGAATCTCATGAGAGCAGCGGATATTTGGCAAGCTTTCGTTGCAAGGTGCGCCGCTCGATGCCGGAGGAATTTCCGTCAGAATTTCCGGGACACCCGGTGCGCCGCGAAGAAGACACCAAAAAGACGTCTTGATTATTGACAAGGGGACCTTTAAAGCTTGGTGATCAATAAGAAATGGAAAGACCGTTGAGAGTGTAGTATGCTGAATGGGCGTTAACACGTATGTTCGCTGAAGCTTCGATGCTCCTATAAAAGATCTGCGTCGTAGCATCCGGGTTCCTGACGGTCGTAGCCTTGGCGAAGTCTGTTCGCGGTTGACGGCGGTGCAGCCAAACAATTGCCACCACTTCGTGCTTCCAAACCTCCCCCTCTCTCGGTTAGCTCATTGTCATGGACGAGGCTCCGCTGAACAATCCCCATGACTCTTTCATCAAAGCCGGACTCGGTGAGCCCGGGCAGATGGCGAGCTTTCTGAAAGCGTACTTACCGACGTCGTTGACGGGTGCCGTGGACTGGACTTCTCTCGAAGCAAAATCGACCGACTTTCTGGACGAGCAACTGCACCATCGTCACGCCGACCTGCTCTTTTCGGCGCGATTTGGGGAGAAGCCGATTTTCTTTCATCTGCTCTTCGAGCATCAAAAGTCGGTGGATTCGTGGATGCCCCTGCGGTTGCTCACCTATCAGATTCGCATCTGGGAGAACTTTCGCAACGAGCATCCGCAAGCCAAGAGTCTCCCGCCGATCCTCCCCATCGTCTTCTTCCAAGATCGTGGCGAGTGGACGCCCTCGCCGCAATTTCGGGATCTGCTCGCGCTGCCGGAGGGCATTGACCGGGAATGGCTGGATTATCTGCCGGACTTCCAACACGCAACCATCAATCTCTCCGGCCTTTCGCTGGAGTCGGTCGAGCACAACCTGGCCCTGTGCGTCACGGTGAAAGTCCTGCGTGCCATCCTGGAACCGGATCCGGCTGACTCTTTCGAGACCGGACTCCGCGCCCTCCAGGATCTCATCGACGCACCCGACCAGCACACCTTCCTGCGCATTTGTCTGACCTACCTCACCCACGCCGGGAACACACTTGACCGGAAGAGACTCTACACTATCATTAGCGAAGTAAAATCACCCAATTTAAAGGACGAAGCCATGACCATCGCAGAGCAACTCATCAAAGAGGGACGCCAGGAGGGACGCCAGGAGGGACGTCGGGAGGGACGCCAGGAGGGACGTCGGGAAGGCGAACTCGCTGGAGAGCGCCTGCTACTGCACCGCCAGCTAACCCGCAAGTTCGGTGAGTTGCCCTACGAGGCGCAGGAAAAACTTGACCATGCCAACAAGGAAGAACTCGAGTGCTGGGGAGAACGGATTCTCGATGCCACGACCCTCGGCGAGGTGTTCGAAGGATAGGTTCCGCTCCTAAGAATTATAGCGAGTGCCTGTATCGTAAGGCGCGGAAGGGGCGAATATTCGCTAAAGCTTCGATGGTCCTACAAAAGATCTTCGGCGTAGCATCCGGGGTCCTGACGGGCGTAGGGCCTTGGCGAAGTCTGTTCCCGGATGATGGCGGTGCATTGGTCTCCTGAATGCTACTGGCTCTCCTGTTCTTTCACTCTCAGCAAGGGGAGCAGCTCGATCCACTTGCTTCGTATATCGGTTCCGGTCCAGCCGGAGGAGATGATTCTCCAGCCATGTTGCTTTGCGAGGTTCTTCCAGGCGGCTTCGTGACCGGTTTCGTCGAGTCCGGGCAATACTATGATCACCCTTGTTTTGTCGGAGGGGCGCACTTCGCCGGGGGGGACGGTCGGATGAAGGATGCAGATCAGATCCGCGCTGTCGCTCTCCATCGCCCGTCCGGCCCATTTGCCCATGACCAGTATGGATCCGTTGCCCGAATCCGAGCGGAATTGTCCGGGATTTTTGGGGATGCGGGCCGCCTCAATGTCTGCTACCTCCATCCATTGGCGCAGATGCCGTCCGTATTCGGTGCCCAGCACTGCCGGGTCGGGGTAGACGGCCCAACGAGCGGGTGGTTCCTTGGCCGGGCGGTCAAGGTTTGGGGCATCGAGATAGAGATGAACGCCGTCGGTCGATACGGTAGGATCGTGATGCACGAGATGACCAGCGATCCAGATCGCAACACAGATGAGGCCGGCACCAGCGGTGCTGAGGGCGAGAGAGTTGAGAAGAAGCCGGAAGGTCTTTCCGACACAGAGGAATCCTGCTGCGCAGAGACCGGCAGCTCCTGCGGGCAACCACCAGAGGTCGCCGATGATCCAAAGAGTGCTGAACGCATTCCCCAAAGCCCAGGCCGTTCCGATGCCTAGGACCGTGCATCCGACCACGGTCAAAGTGTTCCTCTTTTCCGTGGCCGCTTTCCGGGCCAGCAGGAGACCACCGACAGGAACCCAGAGAATGAGGACAACGAATCCTCCCAGATACAGCAATCCCCGCTCGACCCCGATATGGAGGTAGGACTGGATCATGCCCGCGACCCGTTTGGGATCGGAGGGTTCCTGGAACCAGTGCATGTAGTGGAGACCGGATTGCCCGACCCCCCATCCGCTGAGCGGCTCCTCAGCGACCATTCGCAACCCCGCCTTCCAGAGGTCGAGGCGAATCTCCGCCGAGCGGTCTGTGGTCATCGTTTCGACCGAGAAACGGCTGTCGTCGATACTGTTCAGGGTTAAAAGAAAAGCTCCTGCGGGAATCAGGATGCCCACCAGGATCGCCCGGAGCGATGCCGAGCGGCACCACAGTGCTACGGTCGCCATGGCCATTCCGGCCCCGGCCGCACTGATCGCCCCGCTGCGCGAGGCGGTGAGGGCCAGAGCTGCGGCCAGGCCGAGCAGAGCCAGCCCGCTGGCCAGAAAGATGGCCGCCCGCGCTCTCGGCCATTCCCGCTGTCGCAGAGCCGCCAGCCCGATTCCCCAGGCAATCGGAAACAGCATGGCAATGAGCACCGCCGCCTCGTTTGGACTTTTCCATCCGAATGTTTCGCGAACGTTCATCTCTTAATCATCTTTGGTTAGGTGTCGGCTTTGATGCCGGTTGGATTCCGCCGTTTCTCTGCTCGTGCTGCCATTTACCGGCAAAGGTCCGCAATCGCGGTCCAGAGGGCGAGCCAGCGCTCTCCCTCCTCCGGATCCGATTCTCCCCCGACAACCAGTCGCCGTGCGTCGTCCCATCCCGTTCTGTAAAACGGATGATCGCTCGGGAGGGTCTTTTTCGCTGCCTCTTGTCGCCCATCGACTGCGGAAACGACCGTCGGTGGGGGTGGCAGGGTTCTGCGGTCCCGCAATGTGAGTCCACGGGTGACCGCCACGATCAACTCGGTTACCGGGATCGGTCCTGCGGCGATGCCTTGGGCGACGGCTCCTGCCGAACCCTCATCCGCAATCACGTAGACGGGTAGATCGGCAGCGATTCGGTGCAATTCTTCCAGTGCCGCAGCGACGACTTCGGGACCCTTTGAGCGGTCCTCGGGTAGTTCGAGTCCGCCGACCAGCAGGTTCCGGCTCATCAACCAGTACAGGGGATCGATGCTGCCCTTCTCGCGCGACGGTGCATAGAGAACGATGGCTCCCGGCTTGCCCGAGGTGGGGATCCCCAGGAGAAAAGGATGATATCCGCCCCTCCACTCGAAGGAGGCGTCGACCAGAGGCAGGAGCCGCTTCTTTCCTCTCTCCGCAAAAGCCTCCGAGGGCAAGCGGCTTTTCCAGCTCGAGTATCCAGTATCCTCGGACGGGAATCGCGGCAGGGATTCATCTGAAGATTCCGCCCCGTGCCGCCAGCTTTGGGGGTTGGGCCATTCCTCGTTTTTCCGCCGCTGTTCCGCCACCCCGCCGATGAAGTCGGCCATCGTCATCAGGGCGGTATCATTGGGAGAGTGGTAGAAGTTTCTTGATATCTTCCGGTTCTCCCAGATCGGCGGAAAACGTCCGTATACGGCATACGAACCGCTTTGTCGCAATTCTTTCATCAATTGTTCGTTATCGGTAGTGGCATTATCCTCGACCGTCTGCAATATACACCACAAAGGGGAACTCCCTTCGGTGGGAACAGGATCGAACGAGCCTCCGCCCACAAATGCGACCGCGTCCACCCATTGCGGATACTCAAGTGCCATGTTGGCCGCCATCCGCGCCCCCGCTGATTCCCCAGTGACGAGGAGTTTTCTCCAGGGCAATCGCAATTCATCCATCAGTGCCTTCTGGACGGTGAAGATGAAACGCGGCCAGCCCGACTCGATCGAGGGATATGCCTTCGCTGGATCGGCCAGTTCGATCGTCGTCGTCGGGATCCTGAAAGTGAAGACCGTCAGACCGTATTCTTCCGTCAAGTGCCTATGGTGGGCCTTGGCAAAAAAGTCCGATTCGTTGTAAAAAGGGGCGTGGTAGACCATGTCTACCGCCTCTGCGGCCATCTGCCCGTCCCGCAGAGCGTATTGGTAGTTCACTTCCATGATGGGCGGACGCTCGAACGGAGTCGGGAGCTTGAGCGTGCCGGTGCGCACCTCAAATCGCGGCTCGAGCGAGCGCAAATACTCGCGGGAAGGTGCGTCGAGTTCGTACAGAGGGACATCGACGACCCTTCCGGTTTCGAGTCGCACTTCCAGCTTCCCCAGTGTGATGCCAATGATCCTTCCCGTAAGACGTTGGCCAGCTTCGGTTCCCAGGGTCACCTCCACCTCCGGGTCGTAGTAAAGACCCGTCCTCTCATCCTGGACCAATCCAGCCTCCGCCATCGGGAGAGCCATCCCCAGCAGGAATAAAACCGCACAGCCAAGGATCCCCCGCGTCGAGGCGAACCTGGTGGAGCGGTTTGAGATTCGGGAGCTGTCACCATAATCTAGATACGCCAGGATTTCGGGCCATCGTAAGAGGTGGCTGCCTCTTGCGGCCCGAGACTGCCGCCCCGCGCAGCGACGACCCATAATTCGCGCAAAACATCTGTTTGTAAAAAAAAAAGTAAATCGTAACTACCTGCAAAATAAGGACTTGCAGTATATTTTTCGTTCGAATATTCATCCTCCCGCTCTTCAAGCAATTCGTTTATTCACAAGTCAATCTTATTCCAGAAAGATCTTCATGAAACATCTAATTATTGCCCTCCTAGCCGTCGCCGCCTCTCTTCCTCTATTGGGTCGGCCTGATTGGTCGGGCAACCGATCCGGGCTGGGTGACCAGTCGGTCGACGGTGGGCTGCGGCTCGACTTGCCGATCACCCGCCTGCCGGGTTCCGGAGAGTTTGCTCTCCCCCTGACTCTCCGCCATCGCGTCGTCGACACCGCCAAGGGGCCGTCGAGTGACTGGTTTGTTCCCCAGTTGTTTACCTACGTCGTGCCCGAGGGCAAAAAAGGCTTCCGCTGGATCGAGCCGGGCGGCACCGAGCGATCCTTTACCCGCAAAGAGGTTCTCGCCTCCGTCCCAGACCGATTTTCCTCCGACTGGGTTTGCGTGAACCGCGCCGGCCATCAGGTCGAGTTCCACTCGCGCGACGGCTGGGTCTACTCGTACGAATCCGGCCTCCTCCAAAACCTTCGCGCCCCCTCCGGGCGTCAGCTTCGTTTCGAGACCGAGGGTCCGCGCATCACGGCCATCGTCTTGCAGGGCGATGGACTCACCCAGAAGATTCTCGCCGCCGAGTGGACCGACGGGGGCAAGATCGAGTCTCTTGCCGTCGGACCGGGTGAACACCGCTTTTTGTATTCGGAGACCCGCCATCCCCTTCTGACCGAGTGGCAGGCGAACAGCCGACCCGCAGCCCCGGTTCAGTTCACTTACAATAAGGAGGGGCTCCTCGAATCGCTCGACCGCTACGGCCCGGGAACGCTCGCGTTTCAGTGGATGGTCCCGGGCGAGGGCTGGATCAGTCGGCATCAGCACAACCTGCCCGCCTTTGCCAGCCCGGCTCTGCTGGCTCGCGTGAACAAGACCGAATACGGCTACGATACGAATCGGCGCGGGGTGATTCTCACCCGCCGCCAGGCCGACGGATCGGAGAGCCACCTGACGGTTGACTTTCGCGCCAACGAGTCGACGCTCCTCCGCCCGGACGGGTCGAAGCTCACCCACCGCTACTTTTCGCAGGCGAGCGGCCCGGCCTCCGGCAAGCTCGCCTCCATCGAGTCCGCCTCCGGGCGCACCCTCCTCGAAGCAACTTACAACGACTTCGGCGACCTGCTCGGTACCCGTCGCCCCGGCGGTGCCACGACCGTCTTTACCTATGACGATCTCGGGCGGGTCACCGCCCGGCAGGAACTGGGTAAGGAACCCTGGCGATGGCAGTACGAGGGCAACAGCCGCCTGCCCGCCACCGTTGTCGACCCGCTCGGCGGCACGGTTGCCTTCGAGCGCGACCGCTCGAATAACCTGGTCGGCATGACTGACCTGCGCGGCGGCGAGCACCGCTTCCGCTATGACGCCTTCGGGCGCATGGTCGTTCACGAGTTCCCCACTGGCCACGAGCGGGAGCTGACCTACGACGATTGGGGCCGGGTTACCTAGATGAGCGATCTCGACGGTTCGCACACATCCATCTCCTTCGGCGAGAATGGACGCGTGGCCACGGTCGAGCGCGACAACGCCCGATCCTGGACCTACACCTACGCCGCAACCGGTGCCCTCGAAGCCGTCCACCGCAACGGCGAGCGCATCCTCGACCGGAAGATGGAGGAGCTGGCCAACGGCGACTGGAGACTCCTCGTCCGCGACGTGCATGGTGCCACCACCGAACGCACTTTCGACGGGGACGGACTCCTCAGTGCCTCGACCAACGCTCTGGGCGAGCGCCTGAGCTACGAGTACGACCCTGTCGGTCGCCTCGCCGGGTGGAGTGATCCGCGCGGTGCCACCGTCCGCTTCGAGCACGATGGCCTGGGCCGGATCGTCCTCACCGAGAACGCCGCCGGGCAGCGCGAAAGCCGCCGCTATGACCTCGACGGACGCCTCACCAACCGGGACAACGGCGAGCAGGATATTGACTACGATTTTAACAACGTCGGCCAGCTCGAGCAGGTTGATTTCGGACGCGGCGAGGAGATCGACTACGAGTATGACGAGTTTGGACGGATCGCCCAGACGGTCTCCGGAGACGTGACCACCCGCTTCCGCTATGATGCCCTCGACCGCCTCGTAATCCGGGCGGTCCAGTTGCCCGACGGCAGCATCCATACCACCCGCTACACCTTCGGCCCCGCCGGAGAAAAGACACGGGTGCGCTACTACGAGACCGCCCCGGACCAGGAGCGCCCGACCCTCGTCTCGGACACCGGCTACGCCCACGATGCCCTCGGGCGGATCACCAAAGTAACCGTCGATGGCGCGCCGAAGGTCGTTTACCACTACGATTCGACCACTCTCCGCCTGGAGGGCAAGGACTTTGCCAACGGCTCGGCCCTGCGCTACGAATATGACCCGGAAGGACGCGTCGCCTCCGTCACGGTCTGGAACGCGCAGCGCGGCCTGATCGAGGCCATCGCCTACCAGTGGAGTTCGGACGGACGCCTGGTCAGCCGCAAACGCAGTGGCCCCTCCGTGGCCGAGTCCATGAAGCGCCTGGAATCGGCAAATTCCCCGCCGATTTTCCTTGCAAGTGAGGACGGAACCGGCCAGTTTGCTCCCGTGTCGCTCGTGCAGCATTATCGCTATGACCTGCTGGGCCGCCTGGTGGCGGTGACCTCTCCGGAGTTCCCGCAGCTCGACGAGACCTATGTCTATGACGAATCGGGCAACCTGCTGGAAAAGACGGTCGCCGGAAAGACCGCAACCTTTACCTACGACCTAGCCAACCAGCTGCGCACCCGTGAGACGGGCGGCGAGATCACCCGCTACCGCTATGACAAAGCCGGACGGCTCGCCGAGGAACGCGTGGGCAATACCGTCGTCGCTGATTACCGCTACGGCTACCGCGACCGGGTCATGGAGGTCGTGCGGGACGACTCGGCCGCCCGGTTTTTCTATGACGCCGGAGGACTCCTAGTCGGCAAGCAAAAGGGAAAACTCCCCGATCCCGCCTACCAAATCGCCCACGCCGGATTCGGCTTCTTCGGCAAGGACGAGGGACCCGCGCCGGTTTACGAATCCACCGGCATCGAACCGTGGGTCTGGGAGGACGCCTTCGGCGCGGGCGGCGCCCCGCGCGGAGCGAAAGCCCTGCTCGCCCGGGGCGCAGAGACCTTCGCGAACGAGCCGCATGTCTCCGGAGGTGTTCCCATCGTCAGTAAAACCGTAGCATCGGGCACCAGCCCGATGAAGGATCCGGTCGAGCAGGACCTCTCCTACCATGTAAGCGACTTCCTAGGGAACAGCCTCCTGGAGTTGCGGGACGAGGAGAAGACCGGGTTCGACGGATCGCGAAAGAGCACCGCCGGATTCGCCTACCTGACCGCATCGCTCGGTAGTGAAGTGGTGGGGAATAGTGCGAGTGGTGAAGTAGGGGGGAGTGAGGCAAGTGGTGCAAAAATCACCTCCCGCTTCACCGGAAAGCCCTACGACGAGGACCTCCAAGCCCACGTCTTCCCCTACCGCAATTATTCCTCGGACCTGGGAAGATGGACATCCGCCGACCCGGCCGGCTTCCCGGACGGACCCAACAGGCACTTTTACGCGCCCGTTCCGACTAATGGACTGGATCCTCTGGGGCTTTGGAAAGCAGTGGTCTCAACAGGTGTTGGGTATCCAAATGGACAAACAATTAACTTACCTGAAGGCGATACATCAATCAACGTTAATCTCACAGGGAGTTATTCTGTGACCTTGATTAGGGAAGAAGGAGATGAAGGATCAGCCATGTTGTCTTTTCAAGTTCAGATTGGAACGGGAGGGTCGATAGTGGCGAATTTTTCGGCTAGTGTTACCGTAGCTGCCGATAAAAATCAAAATTCTACGAGTGGAAATATTAGTGGGGTTAAATCATTTGGTGAAGGTGATCACTCTTTTGGAGTACGAGTGATGGGAAATGGAGGAGGAGGATCTCAGTTCCAAATGGGACAAACTGCAGTGGGCAACTTCACCGTACAGGAAATTTAAGATAAACAGTTAGCATGCGACATATCCTAAAAAAACTAACATTCTCCATTCTTGTTTGTTCAAAACTATTAGCCAACGAACCGACAGACGAAGAAATTTTTGGAGATACGCTCAAACAACCTGCTTCAGGGTATGTTGAAGGTATTAAAGTAGAGCCAAAAGAGTGGAATGAGAAAGATACAAAAGAAATAATTCAAGAATTTATCAGCAATGATGAAGCCCTAGAGCGTGCTATCGGGAATAATCTCATCTTGCAAGATGTGAAGATAGAGCCTGATGATGTAATTGTTGGGCTTTATGGATTTTACAGTGCCACAAAAATGGATTTGAGCTTAGTCGCTGATGCCGATGGTAAGGAATTTCTGATAACAGATGGCCGATTTCTTTTTAAATGCTCTGTGAAGTCAGGTGACGAAAAAGAATATGATTTTGCAATCGAACTTACCGACAGAAAAGGAGCTGTGCTTTCGAAGTTAAACACCAGTATTGTTTTAGAAGATAAGCATCCTCTAGTTCTTTTGCGACATGATAGAGTTTCTGAATCCGGAGAATCTTTGGATCTTATTTTTTGGGCTTATCAGGAGGACAGCCGGAGAGAAGCACACGCAAAACATTAAAATCGGCGATTGATGAAACACCGAAAAGACGTCTGAAACACCGAAAAGACGTCAGCAACTGTGTCTCTCATGCAAGGGATAAATTTTGATTTTGATTT
>CAZWFJ010000017.1:0-32051 GCA_964633135.1 uncultured Puniceicoccaceae bacterium
AAATCCAACAAAAGGTCTTCGATTTGCTCGGATTTAACCCGCAGGTTGCGCCATGCAGCCAGTAGATTACCAGTTGATATTTTATAATCCGATTATAAACAACGAATTATTAAAACACAAGAATCTAACTTCCGCTTAAAAATGAGATCGACAAATTGAACGAGTCGGGTTGTCGTAGACCTATGAGCGTAACATTTGAAGAAATCAGCAGAAATTCATTGCAACTCCCTCGTAGTAAGCGACTTGCTCTTGCTAGATTCCTTCTTGAACTGGACGATCCTGCGGACGACAAAGAAGCTTCCGAACTCTGGCATTCAGAGATTCTGAGGCGTGCCCAAGCGGTGGAAGAAGGAAACACTGTAGGCATTGCCTATGGGGAGGTGCAGGAAAGGGTTGATGGAGTCCTCAAAAGGTAAAAATGGAAGTTCTTTTACTGCCGGAAGCAGCCCAAGAGTTCGAAGATGCTGTCGTCTACTTGGAAGGTGAGGAGCCGGGACTTGGCGTTGAATGGCACTAGTTTAAGTCGAGATCGACCTCTTACTCTTAATCATACTCGTAATCGTAATCTCTATTCTTGAAATCATAAATCATTTCTGATCAGTTGCTTGGATTATGATTATGATTAAGAGCACGATTATGAGCTTGAACGGAAACTCCCTTAAACCTGCCATTCGGACTTGGCGTTCGCTTCCGAGCCGAGCTGGACACACATATCCAATGGATTGTCCAAAACCCTACCATTCCACGACTGAGAGAAGGTAGGTATCGACGGGTTAATTTACAAATTTTCCCCTATTATCTGGCCTACCTGATAAAAGAAGAAAGGATCTGGATTCTGGCGGTTGCACATGGGCATCGAAGGCCCGATTATTGGATTGATCGAAGAGGCTCCGACAGCCATCCAGACGCAGGTGGCAACGGCTGATGCCGCGCCACTGCTCGACGTTGGGCAAAATAACCTATGAGTAACGCCGCGAAGATGCTTCAACTAGCAGACAAGCTTGCTGCTGATGCCGAGACAATGCCATCTGCGAACTTGCCGCGCTAGAGAATGCGTCAAGCGAGGCTGGGCGTGCATGGTCAGGCTCTTCGCTCGGATACCATTCGAGAGTTTACTACGAAGACCTAGAGCCGGTTCCTCCTGGAACCCGATTCAGCATCGAATGGGGACTCATGGAGCTGTATGCTAATGAGGGGACGGTTGGTCGCTGGGCCGAATACGATTTCAAGGCGCTCAAAGCTGAGATCAAACATCGATCTGGGGTGAAGGACACTGAGGCGCTAATGGGCGCCTCAACCAAGATCGCAAGTGCGTTTGAGGAGGCTCAAGCGGAGTTACTTTCCCTACTTACACCAATAGCAGCCGAGCATGAACGAGACACGTTTCTGGCCGATTTGGTGGACAAAATAAAGAAGGAGAAGACGTTTTCCTACAACGACTTCATCAAGTTGTTCCGCCCCAATGGCCAGCAGATGTAGCGGGATATGCCCGCGATTCAAGCTGGCCTTGAGGTGCCACCGCACATCGCTGTATTGGCCGAGATGGGTTCGATCAAGTCTCCCTATACAGCGTGTGCGAACCTCTCGAAGTGGGCGCGGCGCGCCGCTTCCCACGTCATGAATTTGACCAAGAAGGAGATCGCTTCTGAACGCGTTGGGACCAATGTTTTCATTGGTCATGGCCGCTCCAAAGCATGGAGAGACCTAAAGGATTTTGTCCAAGATCGCCTACACTTACCCTACGATGAGTTCAATCGGGTTCCGGTTACGGGCTTCACCAATATCGCTCGTCTTTCTCAGATGCTTGACAGTGCCGCCATCGCCTTCCTCGTCCTCACTGCAGAAGACGAGCAAGCTGACGCCAAGATGCATGCACGGATGAATGTCATACACGAGGCAGAGGCCGACAGTCACTTCATACGCCTAATCCGAAAATGGCTGAGGGCGGGCATACTGGAGGAGGACGGCTCGGTAATCAATCCGACCACAGGTACACCGCAAGGCGGGATCGTCTCGCCCGTGCTCGCGAACATCTACCTGCACTATGCGCTCGACATCCCTAACCCGAAAATCGTAGAAATCCAAAAGCCATCGTCCCCATGCCTCATCTAACCAAGCGCGTTTCGCTGCATCCACTGCGCGACCCAACCGAGGAGTCCTATGCGGGTATCGAGGAGTCTGCGACGACACTCAAGCAAAGCGCGAAGCAAAACCGCACGTAGGGATCTGCGAGGGGACTGCCCGGTAACGGGCAGTCCTACCTTGATCGGCGAAAAAAAATTGAAAGAACCAACGGAATCCGGCAACTTGAGACCATGCCTGTCCTCTCCAGATTTTACGGCCTCGTTGTTTTCATGGACTACCGAGAGCACAATCCTCCTCACTTCCATGCTCGTTACCAGGGCTTTGAGCTCTCGGTGGAAATAGAGCCTGGTGTCGTCACGGGGCATATTGGCGACTCGCGCACTGAAACTGGTCTTCGAATGGGCTGAATTGCATAAGACAGAATTGCCGGATCAGGCATCGTCCCTGCGGCCCCAACGCTTTGAGTTTGTCCACGCAGCCACCGATGAACTGCGGAGTGCCTTCCTGGCAGTGCTGCTTGCCCGGACGCAGCTCATGGTTGGCAGAGCATCCCGGTCATGGTCATAAGAATGTCCCGGTCGCTGATCGCGCCTTTACGGCGGCTTTGGAAGTTCTCGGGTAAGTGCTCCCGCGCGGTCGCGCGTATGATATCGCCGCACAAATGATTGCCGCCCCTGCTATTGAGTTCTTCCTTGCCTCTTTCCAATTTTAGTCGCTTCATTTTGTCACCTGTTAAGTGTTTCGGTTTTTGCTTGCTCAAGGCTATATTAGCCACTAAAATCCAACAGGTTCCATCTTTTTCTTCAATTTTATCTCACGAATTCAGGAAAGGCACCCCCAATTAAGGCACAGTTAAGGCAAAGACCTTAATTCTGATTGCATTGAGTGGATTTCAGTTGTTTGAGGGGGTCTGGATTTGCTGAGGCCTCGCAGCTTCTCAGTGTCTCCGATTATTAATGCTGATTTCTTGGCGTGCGACCATTTCTTGATCTGACGTTCGCGCTTGATGGCTAGTTCTTTGGTCATTGGGCCTTCAACATAGACGAGTCGGAAGTCTTTCAACTGAAGAGTATGGCGGGCTCCAGCACCTTCTGAATGACGCTTGAGCCGCAATTGAACGTCCACACTTTGCCCCGTGTAATAAGTCCCATTGCGACAAAAGAGGATATAAACCCGCGCAAGCCCTTCGACCGATTCGACAAGCTCACGGGAACCAGGCTCAGGGCATTCGACGCACGCGAAACCTTCAGGCAAGTTCATGGCTCATTGTCGTTTTGCACTCTGCTGGCCTGCCATGAGCAAGCGAAGCGCGTCGAATGGCGGAGAGGGAGGGATTGACGCTGCGCGGGTCGCCGTCGCTTCGCTCCTCGGGTACGAACCTTCGGTTCGAATCGTTGTTGTTTGATGTTCGCTTCGCGAAGGCCGCCTTTGGCGGAGAGGGAGGGATTCGAACCCTCGGTACCGTTTCCGGTACACATCCTTTCCAGGGATGCACAATCGGCCGCTCTGTCACCTCTCCTCGACTGTGAATGAATCGTTCTCCATTGAAGCCGAAGAATCAACCCCAAAAGACGAAGAATTATTGGTAACGGCTTGCAGAACCCGCCGAAAACATCTAGCAAGAATCATACCGTGCCCGAACAGAGTTTCCAGCAACTTCAGAAACAGACCCAGTCCCTGGTTCTGGCTCCGCAGCTGCGCCAGTCCCTGAAGATCCTTCAGGCTCCGGCGATGGAGTTGCGCTCGTCGATTCTGGAGGAGCTACAGGCCAATCCGACCCTGGAAGAGTTGCCGATGGACGGAATCAGTCTCGACGACAATGGTCCGGGCGATGACGGCAACGAGGTTGAGCCAAACGGGGAGATGGACTTTGAGAAGGAAGACTACGAGTTGCTGAACCGGATGGACGAGGATTGGCGCGAGGGTCTCGGCAGCGACTACGCGGTACGGACTCCGAGTTCGGACGAGGAGGAGCGTCGCAAGCACTTTTTCGATTCCTTTGTGGGGGAGATTTCCCTGCAGGAACACTTGCTCTCGCAGGCGGATCTGGCGGATATGGACGCTCTCGATCGCAAGGCCCTCGAATACCTGATAGGCAGCCTTGACCGTGATGGTTTTCTCAATGATGAAGTCGAGAACATCGCCCTGCTTGGCGATCTGCCGCTGAACAAGGTGCAAAAAGCACGGGAGCTTTTGCTTAGCTTCGATCCGGTTGGGATTGGTGCGACAGATCGAAGGGAGTGCCTGCTTGTGCAATTGGAGCTGTCCGGAAAGGAGAAGAGCCTCGCCGCCCGGATTCTTCGTGAGGAGTATACGCTTTTGATTCGGCGGCGCGTTCCGGAGCTGGCCCGCAAGCTGGGAGTCGAATCCGATACGATACACCGGGCACTGGAGGAGATCGCTACCCTCGATCCCGCTCCGGGTCGACGCTTTGCAGAGGACACGAACCGGGTCGTCGTCCCGGATGTCAAAATTTTTCAGGACGAGGAAGGCGAGTGGCACATCGTCCTCAACAACGACTACATCCCGAGGCTACGAATCAGCCGGGTCTATAAAGAGATGATCGCCCAGGGGAAACTACCCCGCCAGGAAAAGGAATATCTTCGCGAAAAAATTCGCTCCGGGCGCTTTCTCATGAACTCGATCGAGCAAAGGCAACAAACCGTGGAACGAATTGCCTGGCAGCTTCTCGAGTTGCAAAAGCCGTTTTTTGAAGAGGGCGTTTCGAAGCTGCGGCCTCTTACGATGAGCCAGATGGCCGAGATCATCGGGGTACACGAGACCACTGTCTCCCGTGCTATCGCCAACAAGTATGTGGACACCCCGCACGGGATCTTCGAGTTGAAGTATTTCTTCACCGCAGGATACATTTCGCAAGACGGGCAATCCGTATCCAATCGCAGTATTAAGGATACAATTCAGCAGATCGTGGAGGGGGAGGATTCCTCGAAGCCGTTCAGCGACCAGGCGATTGTCGAGATTCTCAAAGAGAAAGGATTCAAGATCGCCCGGAGGACCGTGGCGAAGTATCGGGACGAACTTGGCATCCTCCCGACCAACTTGCGCCGGGAGTACCAATGACCCGGGACCGCGAAGATTCACTGCGACTAATCGTCAACGCGGAGGGTCGCCGGGTCGACGCCGCCATTCTCTGCGGATCCGATTGGATCGCCCACAAGACGCTTCCGGGAAATGCGGTTGAGCGCATGGCCCTGGTTTTGCGGACCGTTCTGGAAGAGGCCGATGTTCAGCCCGCGACCATAGGCACGTGGATCTACAGCGGTGGCCCCGGCTCCCTGCTCGGCCTCCGTTCCCTCGCGATGCTACTGGCCACATGGGAGACTTCCCGCCATCCGCGCCCCATCACCCGCTTCCGCTTTTCCGGGATGGTCTGGGCCGCCCGCGAGATACAGAAAGAACATCCGGGCGATCCTTTTGTGCTGATCAGCCCCTGGCGGACTCAGGCGTGGAATCTTCTTCCGGTTGGCAGGACACCCGCTTCCGAATCCGCACTCGAGGTCATTGAGGGAGATCCTCCACGGTTTGAGGATCGACCACTCTACGTGCTCGGCGACCGTCTCCGGGCCAGTCCGCCCCCCGGATGCCAGCCCATTACCCTACCCCCGATGGCAACCCTGGCCCGTCACTTGGACGAACCCGGATTCCTCGTCGAAACCCAAAAGGTAGAACCGATCCAGTCTGGCACGACCGAATACAAAAAATGGACCCCCTCGACAGCCCACGCATGAGCTATCACAATCGACATCGATGCTGGGTCGAGATCGATCTCGGGGCATTGGAACGCAACCTTTCCCACATTCGGGATAGCCTCCCGCCCGGGATTCGCTACGTCGCGGTCGTCAAGGCCGATGCCTACGGCCATGGAGTCTACCAAACCGCCTCGCGCCTGATGCAGGCAAATGCCGACGCCTTTGCTGTGGCAAACGTGGAGGAAGGAGCGCGACTCCTTGAGATCGCCCACGGCTGGCCAATTCTGGTCCTCGGCCCGGTTTTGCCCGAGGAGGAAAATGCCCTCGTTCAGCTCGGCCTGGTCGGCACCGTATCCTCCTGCGAGGAGGCAATCCGTTTCGACGAATCGGCCGCCCGGATGGGCCGAACCCTTGATGTCCACGTCAAAATCGATACGGGAATGGGCCGCCTGGGGGTTTGGCACGAGGAGGCCAGCCAGGTCTTTACAACCATCGCCAACTCGCGAAACCTCTGCCTGCGCGGGATCTATACCCACTACTCCGATGCGGTGCAATCCCCCGAGTTCACACGCGAGCAACGAAGGCGGTTCGTGGAGGCGGTCCGCTCCGCCGAAATCGACTCGCACACCGACCTCCTCGTCCACGCCGATAACAGTGCTGGCACCGAGGCCTTTGACCACGACAATCCGTTTAACGCGGTGCGCGTCGGCCTCCTGCAGTTCGGGGTCACCCAGTACCCCTCTTCGGTCTTCCACGCGGTCTCCATCGAACCGGTTTTTCGCTTTTACACCCGAATCGGCCTGATCAAAACCCTACCGACCGGGGTTCCTGTCAGCTATGGGCGGACCTACGTCACTAAAAAGCAAACACGGGTAGCGATTTTAACGGCTGGCTACGGCGATGGCATCCCGACGGCCGCCAGTAACCGCAGTGAGGTCTTGATCCGCGGGCACAGGTGCCCGATCCTTGGGCGGGTTACCATGGATCAAACGATCGTCGATGTTTCCGGGGTCGAGAATCCGGAGGTCGGGGAGAAAGTTGTCCTGATCGGCCCTTCGGGTTCCTCCGAAATCACCGTCAGTGAATTTAGCCACTGGACCGATTCGATCCCCTGGGAGGTCTTTTGCAGCGTCACGAAACGGGTTCCCCGCCTCTACTCCACCGCCAGAGAATAGCTTATGCTGGAGAACACACCCCGAGATCGCGCCGCCCTGGTTTTCCTGGCTCTCCTGCTGGCAGGTTTCCTTCTGCTGACCCTGCTTTGAGAAAATTCCGTCGCCCCGAAGGACTGCCGCGCCGCATTTGCTCTCGCCCTTTGGCACATCATGCCCTTATTGGAGAAGGATCAATATGACCGACAAGCTTACAGAGATCATGGCTCACAAACGCCAGGAGATTCGCGACCGGTTGCGACCAGTGCGGGCGGAGGAATTGGCCCGATTCGGGCGGGGAGATCGGAATCGCCTGGGTGAGGCCCTGCGCGAGAGCGATGAGTTGGGGGTTGTTGCCGAGGTAAAGCGCCAATCACCGTCAGCCGGAAATATATCGCTCAATCTCGATGCGGTTGAGCAGGCCCGGCTTTATCTAAATGGGGAGGCGGATGGGCTGTCGATCCTGACCGACACGAAATACTTCGGGGGCAAGCTCGGTGATCTTTGGGACGTCACCGACTTCCTTCGCGACCGCGGGCGGACGATTCCCTGCCTGCGGAAAGATTTCATGGTGCATCCGATTCAGGTATTGGAGGCGGCTGAGGCGGGTGCCGCCGCGATCCTCCTCATCGTTCGCGCCCTCTCAATGGATGAGATGAAGCAGCTCCGCGAAGCAGCCGATCTGGCCGGGCTGGACAGTCTCTATGAGATTCACTCCGAAGCGGAGCTGGAAGTCGCCCTCGCTCTCGACCCCGAGATGATCGGCGTCAACAATCGCGACCTCTCCCGCTTTGTCACGGATCTCGCTCTGTCGGAGGAGTTGATCCCAAAGATACCAGATAATATTGTAACCCTGAGCGAATCCGGAATCTTCACCGGGGAGGACGCCGCACGTGCCCGGGAGGCAGGAGCAGACGCAATTCTGGTGGGGGAAGCACTCGTTCGGGCGAAAGACCCAGCCGCTCTCATTCGGGAGTTTAAGGAGGCCTGAAATCGGGGAGTCGAGTGACCGAAGTCAACTCACCCGTGCGGGTTCGAACTGTTTTGGACGAACTCAAGCTGCACCCGGCCAAGCGCCTGGGGCAAAATTTCCTCTGCGATCCGAACTGGATTCAGAAGGCCGCCGAATCGGTCCCGCCCAACCTTCCCGTGGTCGAGATCGGACCTGGCCTCGGCGCGTTGACCGCGAGCATTCTGAATCATGGCCGCGAGGTGTGGGCGGTGGAGATTGATTCCCGCCTCTGCCGTCACCTCCGTAAACAGTTTGCTGGCCTGCCTCTCCATTTACTGGAAGCAGATGCAGTCGCCGAGCCACTGGCCGGGTTTGCCGGAATCCACCGCGAATTTGCCCTCCTCTCCAATCTTCCCTTCGCGATCACATCTCCTTGGTTGGACAGCCTCTTGCGCCCTGGCAATACCCTACCCTCCTTCATGGGCCTGATCTTACAGAAAGAGGGCATAGACCGCCTCCTCGCCAAGCCGAGGGACAAAGCCTACGGGCCGACCGCCATCCGCGTCACCCTCAGCTACATCCACCAGGGATCCAGAACCGTCCCCAGGTCCGCCTTTTATCCGCAGCCATCTATCGAATCCCGGTTCGGAACCTGGACCCTCCGGGAGGAACCGCGTCTCTTTTCAAGCGAATCCGTCGCCTTGCTGCGAAGATTTTTTGGCCAGCGAAGAAAGATGATGCGCCATGGAATGAATCAATGGCTCTTTACCCCGGAGCAAGATCGATGGAATCGTCTCCTCGCCTCACATGGCCTGGCCCCAACCGCACGCGCCGAAGAAATCGATCCGGACCTCTGGTGGGAGCTAATCGGAACGAAAGCGTTCCCCACTTCCAGAAGTGGCAACTCACAAAGGACTTCGAACTCAGACCCCTAACGCGAACTACCCATTATGGCGAACTATTCTAGAGAGTTTTCAGGCACTGGGGTTGCATTCTCAATCCAGTGGCGTTTGATCAAGTAGACATCAGACCGAGTCGCTTTTTCCCGGTTCGGGACGATTCTCACGGTCCTCGCTTTTATGATGAAATCTTCTTACCGCACACTCCCCTCCTTCCGATGGCTGTTTTTCCTGTTGCCCTTCACCCCATTGGTCGCACAGGAGAAGCCCGCCCTCCCGGTCATCGTTTCCCCCGTGGAATTGGTGGAACAGTTTGGCGACGAGGTCCAATCGCTCGGCACTACGCGGGCCGACGAATCGGTTGAGATCACCGTAAACGTCACAGAGACCGTCGAAGAGATCCTCTTTGACGACGGCGAAATTGTGACGGAGGGCCAGGTATTGGTCCGAATGCGGCAGGACGAGGAAAAGGCGGCCCTGAAAGCAGCCGAGGCCCGCCTCGAAGAGCGGGTCGCCGCTTATGAGCGGGCGGAGCAACTGGAGGAGCGGAGAGCTCTATCCACCGCCGCCCTCCGCGAACGTCAGGCGTTGTTGAGCCAGATTGAGGGCGAGATCGAATCGATTCGCGCCCGCATGGATGATCGGGTCATCCGGGCACCGTTCGACGGCGTGCTCGGCCTGCGGGAAATCAGCGTCGGTGCCCTGGTGCGCCCGGGCGACCGTGTTACTACACTTGACGACTTGCGACGGATCAAAGTTGATTTTGACATCCCGGCGAGTTTTCTCGGGGACCTCCGCACCGGCCTGACCATTGAGGGAAGGGTGGCGGCCTATTCCGATACGGTTTTCCATGGCGAGATCACCACGCTGTCCTCCCGGGTCAATCCGGCCACCCGCACCGTCACCGCCCGGGCCGTGCTGCCCAATCCCGATAGCCTCCTCCGCCCCGGAATGTTGATGAGGGTCAGCCTCCGCAAAAACCCCCGGGAGGCTCTGCTCGCTCCAGAGGCGGGAATCATCCAGCGAGCGGATACGTTTTCGGTCCTCGCGATTGAGGAGAGCGACGATGGACCGGTGGCACGGATGAAGCCGATTCAGGTCGGGACGCGGATCGCCGGGAAGATCGAGGTTACGGAGGGACTGCAGGCCGGGGACCAAATCGTTGTGCATGGCCTGATGCGGGTCAGAAGCGGAGATTCCGTCACCATCGACGGAGTCAAAACCGGTGATGAGACCTTGACTGAATTGCTCGGTGAGAAAGCACCAAACCGCAACGGAGACGAGTCTTGAAGCTCTCGGACGTCGCCATAAAAAGACCGGTCTTCGCCTCGGTCTTTTCCCTGCTCCTTCTTGTGTTCGGGATTGTCTCGTTCCAAAGGCTTCCACTGCGGGAATACCCCGACATTGATCCGCCGGTCGTAAACATCCAAACCAGCTACCCCGGAGCCTCAGCCAGTGTGGTCGAGACCCGCATCACACAGGTGATTGAGGAGAGGATTGCCGGAGTGGAGGGGATCAATTTCATCACGTCGAGCAGCCGCGACGGTCGCTCGGACATTTCGGTGGAGTTCAAGACAGGGCGAGACATCGACGCAGCCGCGAACGACCTGCGAGACCGGGTCGCGAGGATACTTGACAACCTCCCCGATGAGGCAGATCCACCCGAGATTCAGAAAACCGATTCCAGCGACGACGTGATCCTTTGGATGACCCTTACTTCCGAGGAAATGAACGTACTCGAGCTGTCGGATTTCGCCAGACGGTACATCGTCGACCGGCTCTCCATCATGCCCGGGGTGGCCCGGGTGAGGGTCGGGGGCGGGATGGAATATTCGATGCGTGTTTGGCTCGACCGCGCCAAGCTCGCAGCCCGGGATCTCACGGTTCAGGACATTGAGAACGCGCTGCGCGCCGAGAATATCGAGCTGCCCGCCGGGAGTATTGAGTCCCTCGAGCGCCAGTTTACGGCGCGAATTGAGCGGGGATACTCGAACGAGGACGACTTCCGCAAGCTGGTGATTCGCCGCGATGAGGATACCGGCTATCTCATCCGCTTGGGCGATGTCGCACGAATCGAGAAGGCCGCCGTCGAGGACCGCACTTTCTTCCGCGGCAACGCGAAGCCTCGAGTCGGTCTCGGCATCGTCAAACAATCAACAGCCAACACGATTGCCGTCGCTCAGACCGTCATAGACGAAGCCGAGCGCATCGGCCCGTCCCTTCCCGAGGGGATGAATATTTTCCCTGCCTACGACACTTCGGTCTTCATCCGCAACGCCGTCTTCGAAGTATACAAAACCCTCGGGATCGCGGTCATTCTGGTCGTCCTGGTGATCTGGGCCTTCCTCGGAAGTGCCCGCGCGATGATTATCCCGGCCGTGACGATTCCGGTGGCCCTCATTTCAAGTTTTATCGCTCTCGAACTCTTTGGGTTCTCCGTCAACTTGCTGACCCTGCTCGCTCTGGTCCTCGCTATCGGCCTAGTGGTGGACGATGCGATCGTGGTTCTCGAAAACATCGCCCGCCGGGTGGAGGAAGGAGAGACCCCGCTGGTGGCGGCCTTTCACGGGACACGTCAGGTCGGCTTTGCAGTGATTGCAACCTCGGTCGTGCTGATCTCCGTATTCGTACCGATCGCATTTCTCGAGGGCGATCTGGGCCGACTGTTCGCGGAGTTTGCCATCACCATGGCCGCAGCGGTATTCTTCTCGACCCTGGTGGCCGTAACCCTCTCGGCCATGCTCGCCTCGAAGCTGTTGCGCAAGGTCGAAAGAGGATCCGTCAGCGGCTGGATTGAGAGCGCCTTTCAAGCGTCGAGGCGAGTCTACCTGAAAGCTCTTGGGGCGTGCATTCGACACCCCGTCGGCCTGGTTGTCGTCTTTGTGCTCAGCATGGGCGCGATCGTTTTGCTCCTGCAAAAGATTCCATCCGAATACGCCCCGCGCGAGGACCGCGGCGCTTTCTTTGTCCTCGTAAACGGCCCGGAAGGAGCCTCTCACTCTTACATGAAGGAATACATGGACCTGGTTGAGGCCCGCCTTATGCCGTTTGTGGAGGACGGCGAGATCGACCTACTGCTGGTTCGCACGCCTCGGTCCTTCGGCAACATCGCAAACTTCAACGATGGTATTGTGATCGCCGTGCTCGCCCCCTGGGCCGATCGCCGGGCCGCCTGGCCCCTGATGGAGGATGTCCAGGGCGCGATCTCCGATATGACTGGCGTGCGGGCCTTCACCGTGATGAGACAGGGCTTCGGAGGGGGAATTCGCAAGCCCGTCCAGTTCGTCATCGGTGGAGGATCCTATGAGCAGCTCGTAGAGTGGCGCGACATCCTCCTCGATAAGATCCGGGAGGATAATCCAGGCTTTGTTGGCCTCGACCATGATTACAAGGAAACAAAACCACAGCTACGGATTGTCATCGACCGCGACCGGGCTGCCGACCTGGGCGTAAGCGTGCGGGCGGTGGGCACGACCCTCGAATCCATGCTGGGTGGCCGCCGCGTGACGACTTTCATAGATGAGGGCGAAGAGTACGACGTGATCCTCGAAGGAGAACGCGCGCTCCAGAGCACGCCAGGCGATCTTGAGAATATCTACGTGCGATCCTCGCTCAACGGCGAGTTGATCCCCCTCTCCAACCTCGTGCGGATTGAAGAGTTCGCCGATTCCAACACCCTGAACCGCTATAATCGCGTGAGAGCCATCACCCTCGAAAGCGGCCTGGCCGATGATTTATCGCTCGGCGAGGCGCTCACCTACCTCGAGAGCCTGGTCGATGAACATCTGCCCGAGTCCGTCGTCGTCGATTACAAGGGCCAATCGCTCGACTTTAAGTCCAGTGGCAGCTCGATTCTTTTCATTTTCCTCCTCGGTGCCCTCGTCGTGTTTCTGGTGCTGGCCGCACAGTTTGAGAGCTATATCCATCCGCTGGTGATCATGCTGACCGTCCCACTGGCACTGATGGGTGCCCTCCTGGGACTCTACCTGGTCGGCGGCAGCCTGAACATTTACACCCAAGTCGGACTGGTGATGCTGGTAGGACTGGCCGCCAAAAATGGGATCCTCATCGTCGAATTTATCAACCAGCTGCGCGATCGCGGCGTCGAGTTTGGCAAAGCCATCATGGAGGCCTCCGGAATCCGCCTCCGTCCGGTCGTCATGACCGGGTTTACCACTTCGGCCGGCTCTCTCCCCTTGGTACTCTCCACCGGAGCGGGCGCAGAGACTCGGGCGGCCATCGGGATTGTCATCCTTTTCGGGGTCGCAGCCGCAACCGCCTTCACGATCTTCGTGGTTCCAGTGGCCTACTCGCTCCTGGCAAGGCGCACCGGTTCTCCGAAGGACAATGAACGCCGCCTGGAGAGGGAATCCAGCCAATTCACCCTCGCCGAGACAAGGGAAAGGGACGGCAAATGAGGCCGCCCCTCCTGTTTCTCCTCCCGATTCTTACCGTCCTGGGCGGGTGCGCCGTCGGCCCGGACTACGAGAGTCCGGCTTTGCCCGCCGGGGCGGAACTCCCCTGGATCGGGAGCGATCCGGACGCCATGGAGGAAGAACCCCCTGATATCGATTGGTGGAAACGCTTCGAGGATCCCCTCCTGACCCAACTCATCAACGAAGCTGTGGCCAACAATCGCAACCTGGCTGCCGCCGCCCAGCGGGTCGCGCAAGCCCGGGCACTGCGCAAAGAATCCGCCGGCGGATTCTGGCCCTCCGTCGGCCTGGAAGGAGGCCACTCGAGAGAGTCATCCAGTGCCGCACTCGATTTCGGTGAGAACGCAGGCTCTACACGGTCGATCTACCGGGGTGGATTCGAGGCATCCTGGGAGCTGGATGTATTCGGCGGAGTACGACGCTCCGAACAGGCCGCAGAAGCCCGGACCGGCCTTGCGGTTGAAGACGAGCGCACCCTCCGCCTGGCCGTGATCGCCGAGGTGGCCCGGGCCTATTTTGAATACCGGGGGCTGCAAGCGCGTATCGCCATTCTTGAGCAAAATATTGACCTCCAAGCCGATACCGTTGACCTCGTTGAGGTCCGCTTCGAGATCGGAGAAGCCACCGAATTTGACCTGACCCGGGCGCAAGGACAATTACAGGCCACCCGTGCCCTTAGACCACAGTTCCGGGGTGACCTTGTCTTCTCCGCCAACCGCCTCGCAGTCCTGCTCGGACGCCCCCCCAACGGAATCCGCGATCTGCTCGCCGAGCCGGACGAGTCCACAGTGATCCCCGACCAGCTTCCAGTGGGCCAGCGGGCAGACATCCTCCGGCGCCGCCCCGATGTGCGGGCTGCCGAGCGCTCGCTCGCCGCCGCCACAGCCGAGGTCGGCGTGGCCACGGCAGACCTATTTCCCCGGTTTTTTCTGATCGGTGGGGCCGGCCGCTCCGCCCGCACCGTCGACGATCTTCGCAACTCGTCTGCCGATTTTTTCTCCTTCAGTCAACTATTCGAATGGCCGCTGTTTGAGGGCGGATCACTCCGGGCCGCCCTCGCCGCAACCGAGGCAGGTGCCTCCGAGGCAGCCGCTCTCTACGAGCAGTCCGTCCTTGAGGCACTGGCCGACGCCGAGACCGCCCTCGCCCGCTTCGTACGATCCCACCAGGCCCGCCTTCTTCTTCGCGAGGCTTACGAGAACCGGCTCCGATCCGCCGAACTCGCCCTCGCCCTCTTCGACGCCGGAGAGGAAGATTTTCTCTCCGTCATCGACGCCGAACGCGACCGGGCGGCCGCAGGAGATTCGCTGGTCCTTGGTGAAATCCAGGTCCGCCTGGCCGCAGTCAACCTGTTCGCCTCCCTCGGCGGTGGCTGGGAGGCCTTTGAACCAGAAGACGCACCGCATGGCAGCGAGAAAGCGGCCACCGGAATTCCTGGCAATCCAGGGTCCAGTAATCGCGATTCGGAACCCCAGTAGCGGCGATCCTCAGAGATTTTTGCGCTGCGCGTGCAATGCGCCTTAGCCTGGTGCCTCCCCAAGCCCTCCTATTGGCCGTGGGGAAGGAACCCTACCCCTCCCCACTCGCGCCAAACCGTCTGCCTCAGGCCACGGTGATCGCGTCCTCAAGATATACGTCTTGAATCGCGTTAAGGAGTTCCATTCCCTCCTCCCGTGGACGCTGGAACACTTTGCGACCCGAGATTAACCCGCTCCCGCCGGCCCTCTTATTGATAATCGCAGTGCGAACCGCCTGCTGAAAATCATCGTCCGAGGAGGCCCCGCCCGAGTTGATCATGCCAATCCGACCCATGTAGCAATTCGCGATCTGATAGCGGCAGAGGTCGATCGGGTGATCCGAGCACAGCTCGTCATACATCCGGTCGTCCGACTTGCCGAACCCTTTCAACCGCCGATATCCCCCGTTGTGGGTGGCGAGTTTCTGCTTGATCAAATCAGCCTGCAAGCTGACCCCGAGGTGGTTGGCCTGACCGGTCAGGTCGGCGGCGGTTTCGTCATTTCCCTCCTCGTTGTGAAATGCCTCGTTGCGAACGTAGCACCACAAAACCGTAAAAAGCCCCAGATCGTGCGCCAAAGAGAAAGCCTCGGCGACTTCCTGAATCTGCCGGTTCGACTCTTCGGATCCGAAGTAGATCGTCGCCCCGACTGCGGCCGCACCCATGTCAGCAGCGCGTTCGACGTCGGTAAAGAAAATTTGGTCGTACTCGTTTGGATACGACAGCAATTCATTGTGGTTGAGCTTGAGGATAAACGGAATGTGATGCGCATACTCCCGGGCGACTGATCCCAGAACCCCTGCTGTCGAGGCTACCGCATTACAACCGCCATCCAGGGCGAGTCTAACGATGTTCCGGGGAGTAAAATAATCCGGATTCTTCGCGAAACTGGCTCCGCCGGAGTGCTCCACTCCCTGGTCCACCGGAAAAATTGAGAAATATCCCGTCCCGGCAAGCCGACCCGTATTGTACATGCGCTGCAGATTGACGAGAACCTGATTCGAGCGATCGGTCTCCTTGAAAAAACGATCCACAAAATTCGGTTCCGGCAACGCAAGGCGCTCCTTCGCGATTTTGGGCGAATCAAACGACCGCAGGTTTTCCGTGTCTTCCTCGAGGAATTTTTCGATGTGTTTATTCATGGTTTCGTGGGTTGTTGAGCCGTTTAACGGCGAGGTTATTGGTACAAGATTCGGAAATGATCATACTTCCGAACAAATTGGGGGGCGAGGATGAATTTTTGCCGGTGCAGCATGCTGGACGGATCTCTCTCACTGAATTTCGTACCGGGGCAACACCACCACCGGTCCGCCCGCGATCTCGTCTCTCAATACGCCGTGAACTTCTCCTCCATGGGCCAGCGTTTCCGCAGCCACACGATTCAAGAGGTCCGTTTCTTGCGAGGCCTCCTTTCCTTCAGCCTGAAATTCCCCCGGAAATCGTTGGTCCATCGCGACGAGTGCCTGGTCCGCTCGTCCCATCGCGGACGCAGCAAGACAGTCTTTCAGGCCGAGAACCGCCTCGCCCCTCCCAATCGCCGCCTCGAAATCGTTCAGAACACCTTCGCTTTTCTCTCCAATCTCCGGCTCAATGGCCTTAAATGCCTCCATGCACAGTTCGTGATCCGACTTGCCACCGGGATCCGATCGCACCGTCCGCACCGAGTATTCGTGCTGCGGAAGATTCGCCAATAGCTTTCCGACGTTTTCATCATTGCCGAAAACCACCAGGGGATCGCTCCGCTTGCTACAATGGTTGTGAACTGCTTTTCCAACCGCGTTCAGAAAATGCTCGGTCCGAACCTTTTTGGGATCATCGGGATCGCCCTGGCCGTGAAATACCATTTCGACATCTCGCCCGGGAGCACCCGTCCGTGAATCCAGTTTCGCCGTGTGGTTCTGAACCGATTTCTCCGGATCGTCAAACCGCGTATATTCATCCAGGCTACCCGGAAGATCGGCAATCTCCCTTTCCGACAGACCGATCCGGCTCCCTTCATAGAACCGGACCTCGCCCCGGCTGAGAGCCAATACCGCGAAATTCGGATTCTCCCGCAAGATTGGGAGGAGGCCCTTACAGCCATAGCAACCCCCTACTTCTACCCTCTTTTCCACCGGATACGGCAGATCGAACAAGAACGTCTCCGATCCATCCGAGAGGTAGGCGAAACCGGCAGCACTCCTAAGAAGGTTCTCCGGCTCAGCAATTAGACGTTCGAAAACTTCCAGCCACAATTTCGTATCCGCCACTCCGCGATCCTGCAATTCCTTCTCAGCTATCTTGATCAGCTCCCGACCCACTATCGGATTCTTCTCACTTTCAGGCGGCGTCCGGTGAAGAGGCATAAAAAGAGTGACCCGAATCCCTCCTGTTTGGCTCAGCAGCCCCCGAATCGATCCGGGCGTTGGGGCGACAAAGAATTGATCAAACTCAATGGTGTCTTCTGGCATACCGTTTCCATCGCAAACACCATGCCACCCCTAAAGCTATTCCATCGCTCCGAGATCATATTCGGCAAATTTCGAATCCTCCCTCCCGAGCACTTCAACAGCCCCAAGACTTCCTCAAGAGGCCTTCAACAGCGAAATCAACCCGCTCTCCGTCCCAAAATCGAGAAACACATCCCCCGTCCCCAAAATCGATCCGCCATAAGATTTCCAAACAACCCGCTCCTCGCTGCGCCCCCTCATCATGCAAAATGCAAAGCACATCATGCAAAATGAGCATTCCAAAACAATCGCCGCCCACCAACCTCCTCCCGAAAATCCAATCCCTCACGCCAGCCCAAACGCCCAGCAAAATTTTAGCCCAGTTCTATTGTTTTTAAGTAAAATCTGAAAAATTTACTATTTTTCCTTATTCTGCCAATATAATTTCGAAAAATTGGCCACATAATCTCCTGATACCATCCGATTTTTCCTTTCTGCAGGAACGGGATCAGACAGTGAAACCTGATTCTTGAAACGGCTCGCGCCTCTGCTTGGAAGGGAGGAGATGGGTGGGAAGCTGGTTTTGGCCGGTGCGGCCGATTCGAGGCGGCATGGATCCTGCGACCCATGAGGGTTCTCATTCCTCTCGAAAAATGTTACGCTATTGCTATGCTTCGATTTTTACCCTGGCGATTCTTTGTCAAAAGGGCGGCCCGACACTACGGGGTGCTCGATCCTTCTATGCTACTGGCGCGAATACGCCGCTTCGCCCAACCCTCCGAGGTGGCCGAACCCCTGGAGCTGCTCCGGGCCGGCATCGTTTTCCACGCCCGGGGTCTCGTGAATTCGAAGGCGATCCAACACAATCTGGACTGGGTCTGGCCTTACTGGGTGGAGCGGCAGTTTAACCCGGAAAGCCGATCCTTCATCCCGCGCGCTTTCTCCTTCAGCCACATCAATCTGACCCATCGCAACTGGACTGCAGTCGGTCGCCCGGGCCTTGCCGCCTACCCCATTGTCGACCCGAGAGGATTGGTCACCCCACTCGAAGACGGCTGGTCCCTCGATTTCTGGATCATCACGGATGCGTACCGACTTCTGCCCAGCAAACTCGAGAACGAGGGGGTCCGGCAGAGGCTCGAACTCGACCCGACCCTCGAAGTCCAAACAGATTGCGTTCGGGAGAGACTCCGCCTCGGACTGGCCACCCGCATGGAGGCCGGGAACGGTGGCGCGGCGGAGGTCCTTACCCGCATCCGGGCGGAGTCGGATGTCGCCGGATGGCTTGTTGCTGCGGTCCGCCCCTACAACCCGGAGGGCATCCAGTTTATCAACCGGATTGCCTTCGACTCCGCCGCCCGCGCCCTCCGCGTCAACGAGGAGGGCTCCGTCACTTTCGACAGTCCCCCGGATTCTCTTCGCATGGCACACTACGCGCAGGGGGATGTTTCCCTTGATCTGGACGCAACTCGGGAACAAACCGAAGTCGACTGCGGGGTAGGCATGGCTACCGCCGCCGCCCTCTTCCGGCTCGACCCGGGCCGGGTCCGCGAACTTAACGTCTCCGTCGGACTCGAACGCGACCTAAAGCACCTCCCCGCGCACGCCGACGCCTCGCTTGACTGGTCCGAGGCCACCGCTGGCTGCGCAGAGCTGCGAATCCCCGACGGGCGCATGCAATTCCTCTACGACGCCGCCGTGCGGACCCTTTTGCTTCTCTCTGCGGACGACCTCGTTCCCGGCCCCTACACCTACCGGCGCTTCTGGTTCCGCGACGCCTGCCTGATGCTGCACCCGTTAATCGCCATTGGGGAGGTTGACCGTGCTGCCCGAATACTCGGCACTTTCCCTGGACGACAGACGATGGCTGGCTACTTCTCCTCGCAGGAGGGCGAATGGGATTCGAACGGACAAGTGCTCTGGATCGCCGCCCGCTATGTGGAGATGACGGGACGGAAACTCGACCACACTATGGAGAAAGCTCTTCGCAAAGCCGTCGCCTGGCTCGAGCGCAAACGCCTGCCCGACAACCCCGGCAAGCTCCCGGCCGCCACGGCCGGTCTTCTCCCGGCCGGATTCAGTGCCGAGCACCTCGGCCCGAACGACTATTACTACTGGGATGATTTTTGGGCAGTAGGCGGACTCGAAGCGATGGCTGATTACTGGAGAAACTCCGGCCAAACCGAGATCGCCACAAAAGCCTCACGGCTAGCCGATCAATTCGCCACCGCTATCGACCGCAGCATCGAAGCCATCCCCGAAAGGCGGGCTAGAGGTGCCATCCCCGCCGCTCCGGGGCGACGCCTCGACGCCGGTGCCATCGGCTCAATGGTGGCCGACTACCCTCTCCTTCTCCGACCGCCCGGCGACCCGCAAATGCTCCGTACCGCTGAGTTTCTCATGGAGCACTGCTTTCACAAGGGCGGATTTTTCCAGGAAATGATTCACTCCGGCATTAACGCCTACCTCACCCTCGATCTTGCCCAAACCCTCTTGCGCGCCGGTGACCCCCGCTACGCGGATCTCATGCGCCAGGTCGCCGACCTCGCCTCGCCCACAGGCCAGTGGCCCGAGGCCATCCATTCGCTCACGCTCGGCGGCTGCATGGGCGACGGGCAGCACGGGTGGGCGGCTGCGGAGTGGATCATGATGATCCGCAACTGCTTCGTCCGCGAGGAAAAGGATCGTCTCATCCTCGGCTCCGGAGTATTGCCAGAATGGATGCAAAACGATGTTGAACTCGTTTTCGGACCGACCCTGACCGCATGGGGACCCGTGACTGTTCGGATTGATGCCGACCACCGCCTCTTGACCCTGGAAGGCGAGTGGCGCGGGGATGCACCCGCCATCGAGGTCGCCATACCCGGCTTTGACTCCACCGCCGAAAACCGGCAAACTTACCGACTTCATCCTGCAGAAAAGTGAAAATCATTCTTTTCACCAACACCTACCTTCCCCATGTAGGCGGTGTGGCCCGCTCCGTCCACACTCTCGAGCAATCTTGCCGCGAGCGCGGACATTCCGTGCGTGTCGTTGCCCCGAAATTCGAAGGCTCCGAACCGTCTCCGAGCGTCCTCCGCGTGCCAGCGATCCGAAACTTCCACGGCAGCGACTTCAGCGTACGCATCCCCGTGCCCAATATCATCGGCGATTTCACGGAAGACTTCGCTCCGGATGTCGTCCACAGCCATCACCCCTTCCTCCTCGGCGACGCCGCCCTGCGGATGGCCCGGCGACTGCGGTGCCCCCTGGTTTTTACCCACCACACCCTCTACGAGCGCTACACCCACTACGTTCCCTTCGATTCGCCGGCCATGAAGCGGATTGCCATCCGCCTCGCCACCGAATACGCCAATCTCTGCGATGCCGTCATCGCCCCAAGCGAGAGCGTGGCCAAGCTCCTCAAGGAACGGGGCGTTGAATCGCCGATCCTCCCCATCCCAACCGGCATCGACCTCGACGCTTTCGCGAGCGGCAACGGTGCCCGCCTCCGTGATAAGCTGGGCATTCCCGGGAAAGCCCCCCTGATCGGCACGGTGGGGCGCGTCGCCCGGGAGAAGAACCTGCCCTTCCTCGCCGAGGCCGCCGCTCTTCATTTGCGGGAGAATCCCGATGCCGCCTTCCTGCTCGTCGGCGAGGGCGATGCCCGCGACGAAACCCTTCGGGTATTCCACGAACGAGGCGTCGACGACAACCGCATCTTCGCGCCGGGACGCATGACTGGCGATGATCTTAGCGATGCCTACGCCGCCCTGGATTGTTTCCTCTTCGCCTCCCAAACCGAAACCCAGGGGCTTGTCCTCGCCGAAGCCATGGCCGCCGGAACACCCGTGGTCGCACTCGACGGACCCGGCATTCGCGAAATCATGAGAGATGGCAAAAACGGTCGCATGCTCTCCTCCGACGCGAACGCGCAGGCCTTCGCCTCCGCTATTGGCCAGATCACCGAAGACGCCGACTTCGCGGAAAGCTGCTCCTGCGGGGCGGGCGAAACCGCCCGGAACTACTCGATCGAAACCTGCACCGGCAAGGTGCTGGAGTGCTACGAAGAGGTCATCCGCACCTACAATGAAAAGACCGGGGAAGACGAAGATCATAGCGCCTGGGATCGGTTCGTCGAAGGCCTGGAGAACGAATGGGAGATTCTGGTCGCGAAACTGAACGCCCTCGGTGCCTCGTCCGAAAAGTCCCGTGCCACGGAGGCGAAGCTTGATTAGCCAACTCTCCGTCCGCCTCCGCCAGCTGCGCCGCAAGCTCGGTCGTAGCCATCTGGCCGCACGCCTGCTCGGTCTCCGCACGCCGGAGGGCGAAGCCGACGAACCCGGCCTGATCATGCTCCAGGTCGACGGATTGTCGCGACGCCAAATGGAACGCGCCCTCGACGCCGGAAACCTGCCCTTTCTCTCCGAACTCCTCCACAAACGTCACTTTGATCTCGAAACGTTCTACTCGGGCGTGCCGTCCACCACCCCGTCCGTCCAGGGAGAAATCTTCTACCAAGTGCGGCAGGCTGTTCCAGGCTTCGAATTCCATCGCATGGATTCCGGCCAAACGGTTCGCATGTACGAACCGGACGCCGCCGCCGCCATCGAAGCAGACCTCCGCCAGCGCGGTTCCCAGCCGCTTCTCAAGGGCGGACACTCCTATTCCAACATCTACCGGGCTGGTGCCGCATTCTCCCGATACTGCTCGCAGGATCTCGCCCCGCAGACCTTGCTCAAGCGCCTCCACCCCCTCAAATCACTGCTTCTCGGACTCGTCTACGCCCCAAAGTTTTTCCGACTCGCCGCACTTACGGCTTTCGAAATCCTTCTCGCCATCGTCGACTTCGCGACCGGACGCTACCATCGGCAGGACTTCCCGAAGGAGTTCCAATTCATCTTCTCCCGTGTCGCCGTATCGATCGGACTCCGGGAAATGATCCGCTTCCGCACCCTGCTCGACATCGAATGCGGCGTCCGTCTTATCCACGCCAACTTTCTCGGCTACGACGAGCAGGCCCATCGCCGCGGTCCCGACTCGGCCTTCGCCCACTGGACTCTCAAGGGAATCGACCGGACCCTCCGCGATATCCAGCGTGCCGCCCACCGCTCGCCCCACCGCGACTACGAGCTGATCATCTACTCCGACCACGGACAGGAGGCCACCGTCCCCTTCGAAAGAAGTCGTGGGCGTCCCCTCGAACACGCGGTGGCCGAGGCCTTTTCGACCGGTCCTCTAGCCGGCCTGCCCGTCCAGAGGGGGAATAGTGCCGAGAGACTGGCCCGAACCCTCGGCCGGAGACGACATCCCCCGGCTCCCCGGAAGGCATCCGCCCCAGCCAAAGTCGCCAGAGACCGGGAGCAAATCATTCTTTGCGCGATGGGACCGACCGGTCAAATCTACCTGCCCCGAAAGCTGCCGCTCGACGAGTGTAAGAATGCAGCCGAGGCACTCGCCCGCAAAGCCCGCGTGCCCCTGGTCCTGCTGCGAGACGACAATGGAGGCGCATTCGCCTTCAATTCCGCTGGGCGATGGCACCTCCCCGAGGACCGCGCACAGGTCTTCGGTTCCGACCATCCCTTTCTCGACGAAGTAACCAATGACACCGTCGCACTCTGCCGCATTTCCCTGGCGGGAGACTTCGCTCTCTTCGGCTGGGACCCGCCCCACCCGCCCCTGAGCTTCCGAGTCGAAAACGGTGCCCACGGAGGTCCGGGTTCCCAGGAGACAAGTGGCTTCCTCCTCCTGCCCGAACGCATCCACCGCTGGCACCTCGCTCAACTGCCCCGCACTCGGAAACGTGTCCGCGGCGAGGATCTTCACGCCATCGCCCGACATTTTCTCCGGCACGCCGGTTCGGAAGCCGAGCGCGCCCCCGTGCGTAGACCCGAGTCCGAGCCGATCCCCAACGAGCCATCCGGTCCGCTTACGCTCCGGGTTATGACCTACAACATTCACAGCTGCCTCGGACTCGACGGGAAAGTGCGGCCCGAGCGCATTGCCCGGGTGATCAACCGGTTTGACCCCGATATCGTGGCCATCCAGGAAATCGATGCCCACCGCCCGCGCAGCGGCCACCAGGACCAGCCCGGCGAAATCGCCGCCCACCTGCGGATGGAGCACGCTTTCCACGCTATGCTGGAGGAGGAAAAGGAGCGCTACGGCATCGCCGTCTTCACCCGATTTCCCTTCGAGCTGATCCGCTCGGACCTGCTCACCCACGCCCGATCCCGGCGCGAGGCGCGGGGCGCAATCTGGCTCCGTATTTGCCCGGAGGGCAGGCCGCCCTTCCATTTTTTCAATACCCACTTCGGACTTGGGCGCAGGGAGAGACACCAGCAATGTCAGGCCCTGCTCGGCCTCGATTGGATCGGATCCATCCCGGAAAACGAACCAGTCTTGCTCAGCGGCGATTTCAATTCGCGTCCGCAGTCCCGCGTCTACCGGAACGCCTGCGACCGTCTCGCCGATGTCTGGCAGACCGTCGGCACCGAAAAGCCCCGCCCCACCTTCCCCTCCATAAAACCCTTCCTTCGCCTCGACCACATCTTTGCCAGCCATCAATTCAAGATCCGGAAGGTCGAAACCCTCCAAACCTGGACCGCTGCGGTAGCCTCCGACCACCTCCCTCTGTGCGCTGAAATCGAATTACCTGCAGTCCCGTAAAAAGACGTTGGCCCAGCCAATTGGGATCCCAAGAAATGGAATGGTCGTCTCCATGGGTGATAAAAATCTGGTGGGACCTGATCCCACCTGCTAACACCAATTCGTGTTTACTACAGAAACCGATATAACCGATGCCCTCCAACAACGGATCGACGACCTGACTGCCTCCGGCGGTGGCGAAATCCTGATTCCTCCGGGCAGGTACCTGTTCCGGAGGATTGAGCTGAAGAGCGACATTTGCCTGCGGCTTCAATCCGGTGCCCGGCTGATCGCCTCGACACGCCGGGAAGACTACGCGCCCATCGGTTACAACCACAACGAAATGGGCGAGGTCCATTCCGCAATATTCGCCTTGGGAGCCCGCAATCTCACCCTCTGCGGCGAGGGCGAAATCGATCTGGGCGGACTCGCTTTTTACCGCGAATGCGATCCCGCCATGGTCCCAACCGTCGGTCCGGAAATAACGTCCGAGCACGTTCTACAATTTACGAAAGTCTACGACTGGCGGGTCAATCAGCCGATATTCTTTCACGAGTGTGAGCGACTGCGGGTGGACGGACTGACCATCCGCAACGCCCCGTGCTGGACGATCACCGCGAACTTTTGTCGCGACGTGAAGGCCACGCGCCTCACGATCGACAACGATTTGACCATCCCGAACAGCGACGGCATCCACTTCTGCGGATCCCGGGATATCCTCGTGCAGAGTTGCCACATAACGGCTGGCGACGATTGTGTCGCCCTCTCCTCCATCACCGATTGGGATCGGGCCACTGAGAACGTCGTCGTCAGCGACTGCATCTTTCAGTCCGCATCCAAGGCCATCTCGATCGGCTATATGCATAGCATCTTGCGCAATGTCCTGGTCCAGAACGTTATCGTCAAAGCCAGCAACCGTGCCTGTGTTCTTATGGCTCACCCGCATACCGGTCGGATTGAGAATGTCCGCGTGAATCAATGTATCCTCGAAGGCCGCTCCTATGCGGGCAACTGGTGGGGCAATGGCGAATCTCTGGTCGTGATGACTACCCCGCACCATATCGACTGGTACCGCGATCCCATGCCCGAACCGCGATTCGAGGCCAGCGTCGCCAACGTCGAGTTTTCCGGCCTTGTCTGCACCGCCGAGCGCCCCGTCGCCGTAATCGCCGAAACTCCAGGCCTGATCGAAAACCTCCGCCTGCGCAACTCCACTATTGAGCTCGTCTCGGAAACACTTCCTAGCCTGAAAGGCCACGTCATTGACCTGGCCCCCGGCCCAGAGAATCTAGTCCTCACAGACGAAAAAGCGTCCATAGCCACCCGCAACGCCGAGGTAACCCTCGACAACGTCACCCGCGCGAACGGAGAGCCAGTCCTTCCTCTGAGAGCGTGAAACGGAATCCAGGCTTGCTCTCTTCCAACCCTTAAGGCCCCTGTTCTTCTTTTTGCCTGCCCTCTCAGAAACCGCTGCCGCTCTTCGACTTCTTTCTCTACCGGAGTCCCCTTGTCAGCTCGCGGATCGGAAACCGGATTCGTGTGGGTTCCAATCGGCGACCGATTCGCCCCAAAAGGCTTCGCTGCGGTTTGGTTTTTCGCTCTTTTATTGCTCATACCTGAAAGCTAGTATCTTGTAACAAAATCAATTTCGTATCAAAGCGTAGCCTTGGCCCCCGGGCCCGAATGGCACTAGTTCAAGTAGAGATCGACCTCTTACTCTTAATCATACTCGTAATCGTAATCTCTATTCTTGAAATCATAAATCATTTCTGATCAGTTGCTTGGATTATGATTATGATTATGATTATGATTAAGAGCGCGATTATGAGCTTGAACGGAAACTCCCTTAAACTAGTGCCATTCGCCCCCGGGCCCCAAAGCGATGATTGAGCCGAAAGGGATCGGACGGCAACCGACTTCGCCAAGGCTACGAAGGTCCAGAGCCAGTCCGACTACGAAAGAAAAACTGTTACAAGATACTAGTGAATGCCGGAGCAGCAGCTCATTCTCGGTGCCGAAAAGCGCAACCCAAAGATCTGCGTTTTCGAATGCCCGGAAACGGCGACCCTCCACGTTTACCACGGATTCGAACTGATGGAGGTTGTTCCCGATCAAAAATTCCCTCGTTATCGGGGAGGGGGTGACCCCAGAATGGCTTGTTCCTCGCTACCCTGGGAATTCGATCTTGCGGATCTAAACGCCGATGGCCTTGCGATGTCGGACGGCTCCAGAAAAGAAAATCCTCGCCCTTGCGCGGGCAAAAAGGAATTTACCGCCTTTATTTTGCAGGATCCCTCGCGCAGAACCCAAAGAGCCATGCCCCACCTCATTTAGAGCCGTCCCCGCCTCCTGAAGCTCATCGGAGATCACCGCGCCCAGTTCCGATGGGAGACCATCAACGCCATTCTTTAGAAGATCGGAGGACTCTCTTTCGTCGTCGGGAGCCTTCTTTTTCTCCTCGGCGGAATCACCAATTATTGGAAGGCCTGGCTGATCGTAAAAGGGGCCTGGCGTCGCCGAAATTCGGCGAGCGCCGGGGACAACGGGAGCGAGCACCCTGGGGTTGAAAGGATTGCGAATGATCGGGCGGGCCAAACGGCAACGCCGCCCGACCACGGATCATCGAGCCTAAAGGCTCCCTGGAAGAATTCTCCCACCTCCAAATGCGACAATAAAATGTCCGATCGGACATTTTATTGTCGCATTTGGAGGTGGCAGCTCCACAGAATTTGTCTTTTTCCCATGAAGGCGAAAACCAAGCTTCTTCTCTACAAACTCTTCTGGCTGGGTGAATTTTTGCCGCGTCCTTCCGTGGTGCGGTTGATGGAGGGGTTGACCGGGTGGGAAAAACGGGCCGGTATCGAGCGAACGCTGCAACGGCTGCGGAAGGAGGAGATCCTGGAAGCGGAGGGCCGATCATTGGACCGGACGATTCGGCTCACTGAAAAAGGCAGGAAGCTCCTCCAGGAGGACCGCCACCCGCCGGAGCGATGGAATCGGCAGTGGGACGGGACTTGGCGAATGGTCGTTTTCGACGTTCCGGAAGCCAGGGCAGTGCTTCGCCGAAAACTCAAGAACACGCTTGCCACCCTTCATTTCGGTGGCCTGCAAAAGAGCATCTGGATCTCTCCGGATCCTTTTCCGGAAATGATACGGCTTCTCCGAAGGAAAATGCCCGCCCCGGGCGCGATGGCCCTGCTGGAAAGCAGGGAGGTCTCCGGCGGAAACGAACGGGCGATGGTCGCGAGCGCATGGGATTTCCGGTCCATCAACCAGGCCTATGAGACCTATTCGAACTTTTTGCATGGTGCCCATGCTCGTGTGGAACAGCAAACACTCGATGAATTTCTCGCGAAAGAATCCAGGCTTTGGGAAGACGCCCTCCTCGAGGACCCATTGCTTCCCGCAGAACTGCTTCCGAAAGGCTACGGGGGCCGCCAGGCCTGGAAAGAACGAACCAGGCAAGTGCCCCGAATCGTATCCAGCTATCTCTCCCCCAGGTAAAAGTTCCAGAAAGTTCCATAAGAGTTCCAGGACACCCATAATTTCCACTGACTTCTCTGATCCGATTCCGGGGGCCGATCGCGGGAGGGCATCGACTTTTCCTGTCGCGTGAGGCGGACGAGCGGCTTCCGCCCGAGGCGGCCGCGCAAGCGTCGCTCTACGAATGGCCCCAGTCGCTCGCTGGTTTGGCACAAGCTCGGTAGGTGTCCTGAAACTTTCCTGAAACTTCTCGTTTGCCCCCCATACCCCTTTCGCAGTCTTACACGCTACTGGGGAGTGCTGTCTGGGGTCCAGGTCAGCTCGCCGATGCGGCGGACTGGTCCTGTCATGCGGACGGCAAAATCTTCTCCGATTGAGAGGGACAATTGGCCGCCTGGCATATGGACGGTGACTTCTGGGTCGACCAGGCCAATCTTGCGGGCGACGGAGGCGGCGGCACTGGAGCTGCTGCCGGAGGCGAGAGTGTAGCCAGCACCCCTCTCCCAAATCTCCAGTCGAATGTTTCTGCGGTCGATCACCTCGAGAAACTGGACATTCGTTCGGTTGGGAAAGAGCGGATGATTTTCGAGGGAGGGACCGAGGCGGCGGGCTTCGCGCTCACTCACCTTATCGCGGAGCACGACACAATGGGGGTTACCGATGGTGGCCGCCGAAAATTCCACTTTTTCCCCGTCCACATCAAGTGTCTCGCGGATCACCTGCCGCTCAGCCCCGTTGACCGGGATCACGGTGCTGGAGAAGGAAACCTTACCCATATCGACCTCAATGCGATCGGCCGGGTCGTGGATCTGGGCCGAGACCACCCCGCCGAGGGTTTCGATCGTGAACGGACGATCTGTGACCTCACCCCGGTCGTGCAAGTAGCGGCAGAAAATCCGCAGTCCGTTGCCACTTTTCTCCGCCTCGCTGCCGTCCGGGTTGAGAATCCGAAGCCGAAAATCAGCGACCTCTGATCCCATCGGACCATAAAGAATGCCGTCGGACCCGAGTCCAAAATTCCGGTGGCAAACCGCCTCGATCCCCTGGGGATCCGGCAGTTCCCCACTCATGGGGTCCAGGACGAAGTAGTCGTTTCCCAGGGCGTGGTATTTTTGAAAGACCAGACTCATCTTGTTGGCAAAGCGGATCGCGAGATAACCGCAACTGCGGCCTCAGATTTCGGTCACGATCTTATCGACCAAACCGTATTCAATGGCCTCCTCGGCAGTCAGGTAAAAATCGCGGTCCGTATCGTTCTCGATCACGGAAAGATCTTTCCCGGAGGCTTCGGCGAGAATCTTGTTCAATTCATCGCGAATGCGTTCCATCTCCTGTGCCTGGATATTGATATCGACGGCTGGTGCCATAAAGGTGCCACTGATCAGGGGCTGGTGAATCAACACTCTCCCATGCGGGAAGATGAACCGACGCCCCTTTTCCGCGCCCGAGAGGAGGATCGAGCCCATACTGGCGGCCATCCCGGTCACGATCACCGAAACCGGGCTGCTGATCAGCTTCATCGTGTCGTAGGCCGCCATCCCGGCAGTGATGGACCCACCGGGGGTGTTGATGTAGAACTTGATCTCCTTGCCGGGATCCTCTGATTCCAGATAGAGGAGTTTCTCGGTCACATCTTTCATGGACTGGTCGGAGACCTCTCCCCAGAGAAAGATTTTGCGATCCTTGAGGAAGCGCTTCTTGACCGTCTCGGAGAGGGTGCTGACCGCCTTTGGGTCTTCTTCTTTTTCGTTTGCCTGCATAAGTTGAGCCATAGGGTCTTTATAAAGCGATATCTTCGTCCGCTGTCAAAGCTCGAAAGGAATCACCCCTCAATCTCACTGTATTTTTATTTGAGCCGGTAATTTGAGATGAGTTGATAAGCGAAGGCGGGATTGCTTTGAGCGGTTTCGATGACTTGTTGCCAGGAAAGGTCGCTCAGTCGGGAGGCTTCGATGGCGAGCAGACAACATCGGGTGTGGCGAGATTGGCAAAGTATTTGGCCCCGGGTCTGTCTTCGAGGGATTCGCTCGAGTGGTAGTAGGCGAACTCGGGTTCTTCCGTGTGGGTAAAAAAGGGGTGCTTTGGGCGTTTTTTCTGCGGTTTGGTAGCTGTGGCGGTTCTCCTGTTTGACCTGGAGGAGGTAATGGGCACAGGCATTGACGATGGCGGCGGCATCGGGGGCGGAGTTGTGCAGGGTGCCGTCTCCATCAGTTCGCTCGCACTGATTGAACTCACAACTCCCGCAGCGCAGACTGAAGCCAGCCTCTCACAATTAGCCGCCCTTTTGGGCGATCCACTCGCGCCCGGGAACCCCCTGGTCGCCAATTTGGGCGAGCAAACCGAACCGGACGCAGCCGAGGCGTTACTCACCGGCTCACCCAGATATTCTCGACCACTGGCAGAGCTCAGTCAAATCGGCGGCCAGGCTCCCCTGCGCGAGGACGAACTGATTAACATTCTACAAGTTCTGGGCTTACAGGGATACGATTTTAACGCGATCGATTTTGTGAAAGCCGCCGGCGAAGGCCGCGAAGAGGTTGTCAACCTCTACCTGCGCGCGGGCATGCCCATCAATGTGCAAGGGCACCACCAATACACCGCAGTGGCCGAAGCCGCCACCAGCGGCGAGCTACGCGTATTGAAATTACTCTGCGACAAAGGAGCCGATCTTGAAATCCGCACCGCCGGCGGCAATTCCGCGCTTTGGATGGCCTGCATCTCCAGCCACTACGAAGCGATCCGCCTGCTGGTCGAACACGGTGCCGACGTGAATGCCAGAGGTGCCTATGGTAATACTCCGCTGCATAAAGTGCTCAATCGCCGCGCGCACAACTACTCAAAAGCCGACGAATACACCCGCTTTTTGCTGGAGAACGGTGCCGACCCCAACATCGCCGACAACGAGGGCGAAACCATGCTGCACGAAGTCGTGCGCCACGGACGCAGCCCGATGCTACAACTCGCGCTCGACCACGGCGCGGATCCCACGCTGAAAGACGCCGCCGGCTTCACCCCCATGATGGCGGCCAAATATCGCAACAGCCGCAGCCTGATCGATACACTGCGCGCACACGGGGTGCCCGACTGGGAGCCGGAAAACACATCGCTCGACGATCGCCTCGTTTACCATGTCTACCGCAACGAGATCCGCGAGGCCTACGACCTGCTCGAAGCAGGCGCCAGCCCCAACGCTCCCGACATGAACGGTGAGGCCATCGTCTTCAACATCATCGACAAACGGAATCTCAACATGCTGAAGCATTTCCGCAAGTATGGCCTGGATCTGAATGTGCGCGATGCCCACGGCCTCAGCCCGCTGGGACACGTGAATGCCTCTTTCCACAAATCCCGCGAAGCGATGGTCGATTACTTTCTGGCCGAAGGCCTCGACCCCAACTACCCCACCCCCGAAGAGCTAAAGAAAAAGCGCCCCTATTGGACACCCTTAATGCGCGCCGCCCACGCCGGCAACGCCGACCGCTGCCAACGTCTCCTCGCCGCCGGAGCCGACCCCACGATCAAGAACCTTCCCCGTCGCACCGCCGCCATGATCGCCGAACGCGCAGGTTACTATCAGCTCGCGCAAGAGCTCCAAACGGCCGAAGCGAAGTGGCCAGATAACAATCTTTGACATTCCTGCCGACGTCGCTGCATTGCCGACCATGAATGTTTCTTTAACCCCTAAACTGGATAACTTTGTTGCCAATCAAGTGGAACAGGGGCACTACCGCTCGGTGAGCGAAGTAGTCAGGGAAGGCCTTCGCCTTTTAGAACTCCGAGAGTCCAAGCTTCAGAACCTTCAACAGCAGGTCGAAGAAGGACGCGCATCGGGCTACAACTCAGGCCGAAAAAGCATGCAGCGCATCCGCTCAAATTTGAATCAACCCTCACCCCCCGGCGGCTAGCGCCGCCCAAAAGCAAATTCCTACCAGCCCCCCTCCCGGTCGCGACCGGGGAAAGACAGAGATGATGTTCATGGTTTGGTTTTTTGTGATTGAGTAGTGGCGTGGCGGAGTAGAAGAGCGGCTGGCTGGTATGGGGGCGAACTAGATTTGTCGCACCCGAAGCACCGACCGATTCGCCGAGTTGGTCGTTACTTGGCACGTCGGAAGGTATCAATAAGCCGGTAGGTTCATAAGTTTTACGGTGCGAGTGAGAGTCGTTGGCCGGGAGAACTCCAAGAACACCCGATCCGGAGCGCTTTGTCTGTAGGGGAAAGTCCCCTATATCGTGTAAAAAACGCACTTTTTTCGCGAAAATGACGGTTTTGTTTCGCGAAACGCTCCAATCACGGGGAAAATACAACCAATTCAAACCTCCGTGAGCTCCGTGCCGTGTGAGAACCCATGCATCCTGCTGGAGAAAAGACCGCCAATCCAACGCGGCCTATTTCACACCCAGCCTTCGCACGAGGCTTCGGCCGGCAGGCGGAGGCGCGGAGCTCACGGGGCCGAGTTCTAGGAAACCGAGCGCTGAAGCAACCCACCCACTGTGGGGTATGGCTTGAGCCTTGCCCGCGAGCGGCGGTGAAGATGCGTTTTTGCCGGATGCGTTTGCGCGCGCCGAAGTGCTACCGCACGGACCTCTCTGGTGGGCGCTGAAGCAACCCACCCACTGTGGGGCATGGCTTCAGCCTTGCCCGCGAGCGGCGGTGAAGATGCGTTTTCGCCGGATGCTTTTGCCCGGGCCGGAGTGCTACCGCACGGATCTCTCTGGTGGGCGCTGAAGCAACCCACCCACTGTGGGGCATGGCTTGAGCCTTG
>CAZWFJ010000018.1:0-31585 GCA_964633135.1 uncultured Puniceicoccaceae bacterium
CCGAAAAGAGGTCCTTGCGGTAGTTTCCCCGGCTGATCACATGATACATCGCTCCTGGATACTCGATTCTTTGTTTGCGCGGCATTTCCGGCAGCCTAACCAAACCGAGAGAAAGAGTCAATCTTTATATTTTGCGTTTGACGCCTGCTATCCGCCATCTAAATAAAAATACCGTGTCTGAAAATCCGGGGTGTAACCACAAGTGCGGGGAGTGGGAGGGGCTTTATGCCCCGATTTCCGGCGGTGATGCCCCATTCGGGCCTCTGATATCGCGGGATAAACCCGCTCCCACGAATTCTCGAGAGGTCCCCGCACTTCTGGTTACACCCGAAAATCCGGCCTGGAACGGGTTCGGCTTGACTTTCTGGCTGGCGGAAGCGGATTTTGTTTGTGGGGAAAGCGGGTGATGAAGCAGTGGGACAAGCATTTGTTGATTGATGGGTATAACATGATCCACGGGATCGGCCATTTGAGTCGGATCCTGGAGGAGAGCCAGCAGGCGGCTTGTGAGGGGTTGGTGCAGATGGCGCGGACGATTCATGATGAGGAGGGGTTTCGGGTGACGGTGGTTTTCGACGGGCGGGAGAAGCGGATTCAGGTGGAGAATCCGTGCAACCGGGCGACATTTTCGGTGATCTACGCACCCCGGCAGTTGTCGGCAGACGGGGTGATTGAGCAGTTGCTGGCGAAGAGCCGGGAGCCGGATCTGGTGACGGTTGCCTCGCGGGACAACATGATCCGGGAGGCGGCGGCGGCACGGGGGGCTTTTTACATCGACAGCGAAGGGCTGGAGGATTGGGTATCTCGTTGCGAGCGGCGGACGCGGGCGCGGCTTGGGCAGCGGAAGACAGCGAAATGGAGCACGTCACTGGGCGACTTTTGGGAGGTGGCCCGGGAGGAAAAATCACGGGAGAAAAAATGAGCGAGGAGGGTCGAGTTGAGGAGCTGACGGGACTTTATGGTCCGGTATTTTTCGCAGAGAAGCAGGTGCAGCGGATCTGGGCGACCCGGGCCTTTTGCCTGGGGGGGTTGGTGACCCGGTCTGGAAAGCGGCTGGAGGTGCTGGATCCGGGGAGGTGGAATTTTCAGGAAGGGCCGGATTTCTGCGGGGCGATCCTTGAGGTTGACGGCCAGCGCAGGCATGGTGATGTGGAGATCCATCTTCACGAGCGGGATTGGCTGCGCCACGGGCACGGGGCCGACCCGAATTTCGACGGGGTGGTGTTGCACGTGGTATTGTTTCCGGACCGGCGTGGCCGGGGGCAAGCGGAGGCTTCGGCCCCTGGCTTTGAGACTCTGGAGTGGCTGAAGTATCTCGACCGGGATCTGGAGACCTACTTTGAAGACCAGGGGGTCGACCAGTTGTTGGACGAGGAATTGCCGATGCCGCTGGCGGCTCTGCTGGAGTTGCCTCTGGAGGCGCGGGAGAACCTGCTCCTCGAGGCGGCGGAGCAGAGGTGGAAACGGAAAGTTGCGGTGGCCCGGAAGAGGATGGAGTTGATGGGTGCTGCGGAGACTTTTCATCAGGTTTTTCTGGAGGTTCTGGGGCTGAGGCGAAATCGTGCCACCATGAGTCGGGTGGCGATGGCCTATCCGCAGGCGCGCTGGAGGGAGGATCCGCTGCGGACGGTCGGGGAAGCTTTTGAGCGGTTCCGGGGGGCTTGGCATCTTGCGGGATGTCGCCCGGCGAATCATCCGAGGCGGCGGCTGGAGGCTTACGGGAAATGGATGGCCATGGAACGGGTGGCAAGCCTGCGCCGCTTTGTTCCTGGGGAACTGCAACTGCCGTCGGGTTTATCGCTGACGGGCAGCCGGATTTCCCGGAGGAGAAGGGAGGGGGGCGTCTCGAAGCTTGAGGAAGAATGGCGGAGGACGTTTGCCCCTGGGGTGTCGGGGACCCGTTTCCACACCTGGATTGGAGATGGACTGCTTCCGCTGGTGGAGGGGGAGGATTCGGCGCGGGATCTTTTCTCTCTGTGGTCGGTCTGGCCGCTCGGGGATATTCCGGATCGCATGAAAGGAGCCTTGAAGGCGTTGGAACTGATAGGCCCCGGGCGACCGCTCTGCAACGCCTGGATACAAGGGATGATCCGCATGCTTGAGCCGGACTATGAGCCGTCGTCGCCATCCGGTGGCGGGAAGGGGTGAATGTGCCCCCGGAAGAATTCCTGGTAGATCCTGTTTTGGGGGGCTGGTAGACGGGAGATTCTGTAGTCGGCTCTCTTCACCGCGCCGGGGCCGTATCGGTAGGAAGCGGCGAGGAGAGGATAATTGAAGTGTCCAGCCTTGGTGAGTTGCTGGCGGCAGTGGGCGAGATAGCGCATGGCGATGTCAAGATTGGTCCTCCAGTTCCAGGCGCGCTCATAGGAAATATCGGTCACGGTGTTCCAGGCATCCTCGGTGACCTGGGCGATGCCCCGGGCGACACTCGTCTTCGCGTAGGCGTTGAAGGAGCTCTCCGCAAAGGCGACGGAGTAAACGAAGCCGGGGTCGAGCTGGTATCGGGGAGCTTTTTTCAGGATAAATTCCCAGACCTCCCCGGCGGGGATCATCTTCTTCTCCGGGCGGGAACAGCTGGTGAGCGAAAGGGCGAGGGCGAGCGCGGAGAGGAGAATCGGAACGAATCGGCGGAAGGAGGCGAGAGTCATGGCGCGGAAAGGAAGAGTTTGTCGCGGAAAGGCTGAGGATGTGTATGAGTCGGGTATTCGCCAGCAAGGATCTAAGGCGACTCAACCCCGATGGCAAGGATGCCGGGAAGTTCAAACCGGGGCAGCTCGGTGGCTGTAGGCGACTCGGGGAGAAAGCTCATGCCCCCGGACGGGTTGCGGGACAGGGTGCCATTGGTGGTGGTCCCGCTTTTCTCCGGGCGGAGGCGGGCCGATGATCCATCCTGCCAGGAATCGGCATCCACCGCCAGGAGGGGTTTGTCGTTGAGGGATACCTCAATCATCACAGGACCATTGCCACGGCGCCTCACTTCGAGGCGAAAGAGGATGCTCGGATCTGGCAGGAGGCCCTCGATGATAGCCCGGTTCTCGCGGACGAGTGCGTCCGGGAAGACGGTGGCCCCGGAAAAGGCGAGTTCGGTGAGCTGTTCTCCGTCGAATTCAGCGACAGGCTCGGAGGCGGTGATCAGCCGGACGCCCTGCTTAAACTTCCATTCGGGACCGAGGACAAAGCTTCCCTCGAACTGGATGGTTCCAAACGGTGCGAGGAGAGAGCGGAAGGGCTGTTCATCGAAGAAGGAGAAAAAGTAGGGGTTGGACAATCGGTCATAGGAACCCTCGAAGGAGCCTCCGTTCTCGAGGGAGTCCCACCCGAGCCGGAGGAAGCCCTGCACGGCAAGCCCGCCTCCACGAACCCGGGCCGTGGCCTCAATTGCGCCGGAGCGATTACGGATCGCGGTCAAATCGGTTTCGAGCGGAGAGGGAAAAATGGAGAGTTTCAGGGTCGCATCGGCGAGATCGGCCTTGTCGATGGGAAGGCGGGTTGGTTCGAGCCAATCCTTCCAACGGGAAAAGTCGATTTGCTGGAACCGCTCCGGTGCGCCTTCGTAGTCGACCCTGGCCCGGGTCACCCGCACAAGATTCAGGGTGCCCGAACGCAGGAGGGCGAACCAGTGATCTTCGGCAGTGGCTGCTGCGGCGACCAGAGTAAGGGAGCCGTCCGTCCATCGGATCGGCTGCATTTGCAGCGAGCCTCCCGCCAGGCTCCAGGAAGCTTCGGCAGGCGCGGCATGCGAAAGAAGGCGCCAAGGGAGGGACAATCGCCAAACGCAAAATCCTGTCACCCCGAGGATCAGGAGTGCGACGAGGCCCAGGGCGAGGCCCCGTCCTTTCTTCGACTCTTTGGCAACCGTCATGAACGCCGTCTAGAGTGGGGAATATCGGGTGGACGTCGACTCCTATCCTGCGGCAGATGTATTTTGGATCAAGTCGGCAGATAGCGGGAGACCCGGTCGAGGACATGATTGATGCCATCGGCGAGCGGGATCAACCCCTCGACCCGGATGTTGCCGAGGGCAACGGCTGCGTGGGAGTCGCGCTTTTGGGTCAGGATCTCCATCGCCACCCTGGAGGAGGCAAAGGTCACGGTGGCATCGGCTTCCCGGGCCGCGTCCTCGCCTCGTCGGGGGTGCAGCCCCTGCGGAGTTTTTTCCACGCTTGCGGCCAAGTCCTCGCCCTCGACCCGGAAGCAAATCTTCCCGTTTGGGCAGTTCTCCAACATCTGCCGCGCCCAGGGATCTTCGCGGGCGATCTCGGCCAATGAAAACAGGGCTACGGCGAGGGCGAGCCTTACGTGGAGGACGCGAAACTCCGGGTCCTGCAAGTCGGTTGCAGTCGGCTTGAGGTAGCGTTGGAAACGCCGGAAAAGGCGCGTCATTTTCGCCAGAAACCCTGGGTGCGCCCAGCCCCCCCGCAGGCTGGGTACGGCCAGGCCTCCCCGGATGAAGCGCACGGTGTTTGCTTCGGAGCCGAGATGCACGCGGGCCTTGGGGCGTCCTTCGGCGACTTCGGACCACTGTGCGGTGCCATCGGCAAACCGGAGGCAGGCCGTGCTGCCCTCATCGTTGGAGAAGACCACCTCGCCCGAGGCCGCACCGAGGATCTGGCGCGCTCCGGGGTCAAATTTGAGAAAATCTTCAAAGGCCGGCAGCACGCCCCGGAAAAAAAGGCCGGCGCAAACTGAGGGCGATGGGACGGGAGGTTGTGCGATCATGCAACCAGGCTCCTCAATTTCTCGAGAATGTCGAGCGGGTGTTGCTGCGGGCGGATTCGGTCCATCGCGGCAACGACCGCATCCCGCTTCTCCGGCTCCTGCATCCATTCGCGGATAATGGTCGGCAGGAGGTGGGTCCGTGGCAAGAGCGTTCCGATGCCGTTCTTCCGGCAAAACTTCACGGTGATGCATTCCTGGGGCATAACACCGCCCACGCCGTTGAAAACGAGGGGGCAGCGGGAGAGAATGGCCTCGCTGGTTGTGCCCGTTCCCGAGCGGGCGACCACTGCCGAGGCGGTCGCGAGGAGGCGGCTCATCTGCCGGTAGTACGGGACAGCCCGCACTGGGAGCCGGGGATGGTTCTTCTGCCAGGCTGTGATCTCGCTCACAGTCTCCGATTTGCGCCCGCAGAGGGCGATCACCTGCGGAAAGACGCGGGCATCGTAGAGCGAATTCAGGACCCGGAGATGGTTGTTGGCTCCATTGGCACCCGTACCGAGCACCAGCAGGAATCGATCGGCGTCGAAATCAAACTCTTCGCGGAGGTATTGTGCGCACGCGGCCTCACCGAGGGGGGCATCGTAGAAGGAGGGGTCGAGCAGAAACCCTCCCACCCAGTTGCGGCTGTCGCCGAGGCCGTAGGTCGAGGCCGCATCACAGGTTTCCTCCACCGCACCGATAAAAAGGTCGGCCTTCGGGTTGACCCAGTGGCGGCTAAATCCGTACCCGCCGGAGAGTTCGCCGCAATAGGTCACACAGCGCACGCGTCGGCCCGGCAGTGCCCATTTCGCCAGCTCAAAAAACCCGTGATTGAGGTGGGCATGGGTACTCACGATCAGATCGGGCCGGAACTCGCGCACGCGCTCGATGAATCGGTGGCGTCCCCAAATCTTGCCCGCAGAATCGTGCAGACAGGCGTGCTCGAGAAAGTTGAAGTAGATGTGATGCAGCTTGGGCCAGAACTGTTGAATGCGGTTATAGAGATTGACCCCGAAGCCGTAGAGTCCGTGGGTATCCTCCAGTGCCTGATGGATCTCGACTTGGAGGCCGAACTTCCGTCCCGCCTCCGTCTCGGACCACGATTTCAGGGCGCGTGCCCGCATGTCGTGGCCGCCTCCCGTGCTGGAGGTCAAGACGAGAACGCGGCGGGGCGGCAATTCCTCAACGGGAATCACAAGTGAGTCGGCGCGCGTTGCAATAGGCGCTGGACTGTTATCGGGAGGCATTTCTCGACAGTCAGAACCTTAAATGGGCAGAAGGCGATCCTGAACACAGCGGAAACGGGTGGGCATGTGCTGGGGTGGATGCTGTACCTCCGCCGCCCTTCGGGCTATGGAGGTCACGAGCAACCCACCTGCAGGGGAGCGTCGGAAAATAATTTTCGCTATGAAGGAATTGCTTGGCTGCCATTAGTGTTGCGCGGGATCAGTTTCGCCCGATAACGATCATTGGTCGCTGGGTAGCTGTGGGGAAAAATTGTAACGACCGTCTCCGCGAGAATGGTTTCAAATGGGAGGGTGGCAAGGATAAAAGCCCGATCGCGATTTCGATTCGTCCCTCACTCGAGTGCCATCGGGTCTTGCACGGTGGCCTCTTTCGCCTGAATCTTTCTTTATGCCGACCGACCAGCAGCCCTTTGTCCACCTCCACGTACATACCGATCGCAGCCTTTTGGACGGCTGCTGCCGGATTGATCTTCTGGCGGACCGGGCTGCGGAGTTGGGGATGCCGGCGATTGCCATGACCGATCACGGCAATCTTTTTGGAGCCATTGAGTTCTATCGGCAGATGGCGCAACGAGGGATCAAGCCATTGATCGGTTGCGAGATCTACCTTGTGCATGACCACACGATGGATGAGCGTCCGAAGCGGGAGCGCAAGCGGGCAGATGACATGGCGGACGTGCCGGAGGAGGAGCTGGGTCCGGAGAATTTCCCAAAGCACCAAATCCACCACAAGACACTTATTGCCAAGGACTTCACGGGGTATCAGAACTTGGTCAAACTGGTCTCGAATGCTCACACGAAAGGGATGTACTATCGTCCGCGGACAGACATGGAGCAGCTGGCGAAGCACTCGGAAGGGATCATTGGCCTTTCGGGATGCATCAACGGGGTGGCGTCCCAGTATCTGATCTATTCCGATTACGAGAGGGCGAGGGAAGCGACGGCCCAGTTCGTCGACATTTTCGGCAAGGATAATTACTTCATTGAGATTCAGGATCATGGAATGCCTGCCCAGCGGCGGACGATTCCGGGGCTGCTCAAGCTCGCGAAGGAGTTTGGGCTGAAGGTGGTTTGTGCCAACGACGTCCACTACGTGCGCAAGGAAGACTGGGAGACTCACGACGCGCTCCTTTGCATTCAGACGGGCAAGGTCATCGCGGATGAGAATCGGATGCGCTACCCCTCGCGCCAGTTTTATTTGAAGAGTGGGGCCGAGATGGCGCAGGTTTTCAAGGAGATCCCCGAGAGCCTGACGAACACCCTGGAAGTGGCGGACCGGGTAGATTTGAAGCTTGAGTTTGGGGTCAGTCACTACCCCGTTTTTGAAAAGCCGGAGACGCTCGAGATCCAGACTCCCCCGGAGGAGTTTGACCGCATTCTGGACATCTACGTTCGCGAGCAGGAGAAGGTGAATCGGCAGAACGGAATCGAAGGGGCCGAGATCCTGCCCGCTGAGAAACGGGAAGTTCTGAAGGCGAACGGACGAGTGCTTTTTGATCTCTGTAAGAAGGGGGTTCTGGCGCGGTATGGTGTCGATTACGATCATCCGGAAAACTTCAAACCCGGACCGAAGCAAAAGGCCGACTTTGGCGAGCGGGTCTGTCGCCAGCTGGACTACGAGCTGGCGATCATCACCGGGACCGGTTTCGTCGATTATTTTCTGATCGTATGGGATTTTATTGACTGGGCGCGGCGGCAGGGCATCCCGGTTGGCCCCGGTCGGGGATCGGGCGCGGGCTGTCTCGTTGCTTATGTTCTCAAGATCACGGACATCGATCCGCTGCGTTTCGGCCTTCTCTTTGAACGCATGTTGAACCTGGAGCGCGTCTCGCCTCCAGACTTCGACGTGGATTTCTGCATGCGCCGCCGCGATGAGGTCGTAAATTACGTTCGCGCGAAGTACGGGTCCGACTCGGTTGCCAACATCGTCACCTACGGCACCTTTGGGCCGAAGATGGTCGTGCGGGATTTGGCCCGGGTCAATGGAGTGGAGTACAAGGAAGCCGACCGCCTGGCAAAAATGGTTCCGGATGATCTGGGGATTACCATGGAGGGGGCGATCGAGAAATCACCTGACCTTCGCGAGTCGATGAAGACGAACGCGATCACCCGGAAAATTATTGAGCAGGGCAAGGTGATCGAAGGGATGGTCCGCAACACGGGGAAACACGCCTGCGGGATCATCATCGCCGACCGCCGTCTCACCGACCTGGTGCCTGTCTGCTTGCAGGAGGGGGACTTGACTACCCAATACGCGAAGGGTCCGGTTGAGGACCTAGGCCTCCTCAAGATGGATTTTCTGGGACTCAAGAACCTGACGGTCATCTCGGACGCCGAGGAGTTCATCCGCACCGCCCGCAACCAGGAGGACTTTCGGATCGAGGACATAACCCTGGAGGACCAGGCAACCTTCGACCTTCTGAACTCTGGACAGACCGTGGGTGTCTTCCAGCTGGAGTCCGACGGCATGCAGGGCCTTTCCCGCCAGATTGGCTTGAGCAGTTTTGAGGAAATCATCGCCTTGATTGCCCTCTATCGTCCGGGACCCATGCAATTTATCCCGCAGTTTATCGAGGGCAAAAAGGACCCTTCGAAGATCCACGTCCCCCACCCTCTTCTCAAGGAACTCGTCGAGGAGACCTACGGCGTGCTCGTCTACCAGGAGCAGGTTATGCAGTCGGCCCGGATCATTGCCGGGTTCACCCTGGGCAACGCAGACATTCTCCGCCGGGCCATGGGCAAGAAGAAGAAGGATGTCATGGCCGAGCAGAAAGCCATTTTCGTCCAGGGAGCCAAGGAGACCAACGGACTCAGCCGGCGAGAGGCGGAGGAGATCTTCGCGATTCTGGAAAAGTTTGCCGAGTACGGCTTCAACAAATCCCACTCTGCCGCCTACGCCATGATCAGTTATCGGACGGCGTATTTGAAAGCGAACTACCCGGTCGAGTTCATGGCGGCGCTTCTCTCCGCCGAGCTGGGCAATGCGGATAAGGTGGCCAACTACGTTTCTGAGGCCATCGCAATGGGGATTCCGGTTCTCGGACCGGACATCAACGAGTCGCGGCACAACTTCACCCCTGTTCCCGGCGAGGGTGCCGGTGATGCGGGGCGCATCCGTTTCGGCATGAGTGCGATTAAGGGGGTCGGGGATGCCGCTACCGCCAAGATCATCGAAGAGCGCGATCAGAATGGAAATTACAAGGATTTCACTGACTTCGTCGCCCGCACCGACCTGAAAGCCGTCAATCGGCGCACCTTGGAGAATCTCATCCGCACGGGTACCTTCGACTCATTTGGCGAGGACCGTGCTGGTCTTCTGGCCAATCTCGACGCTCTTCTCAGTACCGCGATGTCCGAGAAGAAGGACCGCGAATCGGGCCAGGGGTCCCTTTTTGATCTCATGGACACGGGCGAGAGCGATGTGGCTCCGGCAAATGGCACGGCTCGCATCGAAGTCGATCCCATGGATCGCCGCGAGATGTTAACCCACGAAAAGGAGCTGCTGGGCTTCTACCTTTCCGGCCATCCCCTGGACGAGTACGGAATGCTTGCCGAGTGTCTCTTCTCGGTCGATCCAGCGGAGTATGACCAGCTGGACGACGAGGAAAACTTCCGGTTCGTTGGGGTCATTTCAGGACTGGAGCAGCGAATGACCCGAAAGTCCGGGGAGCCATGGGCCAAGTTCAATCTCCTCACCCGCACGAAGAGCCTTCCGATCACCGTGTTTCCGAAAAATTTTGAGAAGAACCGCCACCACATCGAGATGAACAACATCGTGATTGTTGAGGGGCGCGCGGCCCGCCGCGACGAGGGAGTCGACCTGCATGGCTTGGCGATCCGCCCGCTGCACAGTGCGATTTCGCAGCTGATCCGGAAAATGACCTGGGTCATTCGTGCCGACAGCGGTGCCACTGATTTTCTCCGCACGCTTCGCGAACAGCTCACCTTTGACGAAACGGGAATCCCCCTCTGCATCCTGGTCCTGCCGGAGGAAAACCGAGCCTTCCGCGCCGAAGTTTCGCAAACCCTCCGCATCCCTCCCAGCTGGCCGCGCGTGCTCAGGCTTCGCAACCACCCTGCGGTCATCGGCCTGAGCGTTTCCCCCGCCCCGCCCCGGGAAATCGAGGACCGGCCCCGCTGGAAGAAAAGATAGACCGGGGTATTACCGATTTGAGCGGATCGTTTGCCTTCCCCAGAGGAGGATCTCCACTCCGATCTGGATGGTGTATTCGGACTTCCACCCGTTGCTCTGCTGCCACTGCACCTCGGGAGCGATGACGTAGAATACGAAATCTTTGTAGAGCGGTCCTTTTCGAAAAAGGGTCAGGTCATACCCGAGGGTCTGAACGAGGTTGCCGTCGATGCGTGCTCGCAGGCCCCAGCCGTCCGCCACATCCCGGGTGCCGATCCGATGCCCGTAGTTACTCTCGTCGAGCAGCAAGGGAATATAGCCGATGAGGGCGGAGACGGACCACCGGTATCCTTCGCCGTCCTCGCCGAATTGAGTGCTGGTCGGATCCTCAGCGTTCTCGCGGTCCTGGCGACGGTTTTTTTGATCCCACTTTGCAGAGAGGGTCTGCCGGAAGAGCCAGCGCTTCTCCCAGTGATCGGCCACCAGGGAAGTCATCCCTCCGAAGCCGCGCTCATTATCCCAAAATGGCTTCACGTTTGGGTAAAGCAACCAATTGTGGGTGGCGGAATAGGTCCGCGACCACGCCACGTTGGCGAAGGCCTCGGGGGGCCACCTCGCTTTTACCCCGACCGATGTCGACCAGTTTTTGAAAAAATCCCGGCTCGCGCCGAGTCGCAATTCGCTGTTGGCCTCGGACGGATCTTCGTCGGGCAGGGCGGTCGGATCCTCGGTAGAGATAAAGAGGCGTAGCCTTCGTTCAAGATTGGGGAGGTGGATGTGGGTGGCGAAATCGACTACCGGGACCAGTTTAAAATCACGGTCGGCCTCCAGGTTGAACTCCGTGAAGAGGCCAAGCCGAAACTGCGCGGGCGGAGTTTTTAGCGGCTCTTTGCCTTCCGGGACGAAGAGTCCGTCGAACCATTCGATCAGTTGCTGCGATTCGTCGTAGATCCACGAATGACTGTGATCAACCCACAGGTGTTCGTTTTGTATAACGGGGGTGAGGTCTTTGGGCGGTGGCGGGATGTCGTCGCCATTTGTGCTGACTGTGGAATTCCCAGTGCTTGGAAGACCTGCGGCTGATTCGTCGCCTGCGACCACGGGGCGGAGCAGGAGGCATCCGACCCCGATCAAGAGAAGAACGAAAGAAAACACCCGCCAGCACGATCGAGATTTCATCCCCCCCACGTCATTGCCCGGGATCCCTATCTGCGGAGTCCCGGCATGCGCTCGGAGAAGGCGTCGCGAATTTTCTCCATGTCAGTGTGCTCGGCTACGATTTGCTGGATGATCGGAATCTTGTCCTCGTCGGTCGGCTGGGTTTTGACCGTCATGTTGTTGATCTTCGAGGCGACGGTATAGCTCTCGTCACTACAGATCACGACCGGGATATCCGTCATGCTGATCAGTTCCATCAGCTTCGGGTGGGGGAGGATATTGCGGGTGAGGACGATCCCGGAGACCACTTGCTTCTTCGAAATGTTTGCGCTGGCAATGGCGGAGAAGAGCACGTCCTCCCGATCTCCAGGGGTGATGATGAGGACGCCCGGCTGGATGTAGTCGACGACGCCCTTGGCGGTCATGGCGCCGATCACGACGCGGAGTATCCGCTCCTTCATGCCGTGCTCGGCACCATTGAGCCAGCGCCCGTTAATTTCCTTGACCACCTGGGAGAAGGTCGGTGCCTGCAGCCGCTTTCTCAGGGGCAACACGCCCAGGAGGGGGATGCCGAGTCGCTGGAGTCCCTTCCCTGCGTATTCGCGGATCAGGTCCATCTTCTCAGGAAGCACTTTGTTCAGAATCGCTCCAATGACCTCGACCCCAAACTGGTCAAAGAGCGCTTTGTTCATGGCAATCTCATCGACGGGCGACCCGATCCCGCCTTCCGAGACAATGATCGCCTTGGCACCAAGGATCTTGGCGATAGCCGCATTGGAGAGGTCAAACACCGACCCCACCCCCGCGTGGCCGCTGCCCTCGATGATGATATAGTCGCGATTGAAAGCGGCCCGGTCAAACGCGCGGCAAATCAAGTCGATCAAGTGTTCGAGCTTGCGACCGGGGTTGTCCAGGTACCAACGGGTCATGCGCCCGTCGATTGCCACCGGGCTGGCCGCGCCGATCGGCACGCCGAGGTTGTAGACGGAATCGAAAAGTACCGAATCCTCGTCAATCTTCTGCCCGTCAACCTGGACAAAGCGCTGCCCGATCGGTTTGATGTAGCCCACGTTCGGTGAGAACCGTTTCATCGCGCCGAACAAGCCGAGTGAGGTCGTGGTCTTCCCCTGGTTCTGCCGGGTGGCTGCCACGAAGATTCGCTTGGTGGTCGTGTTCAGGGGGACCTCGATGAGAGGTTCCGAACCCGAGGCGAAGATCGAGATCGAGTTCCGCGAATCGTAGAGGGAATCGTCCCGTCCCTCAATCGGTCTCTGTGAGGCTCCGCTCATGCCCCGGTTCCGTCCTCCATCGGATAGAGGAAACTGCGCTCAATCGCCTGGGCGCACACAAGGACCGCCGTCCCGAAGATATCGTGGGCACTGGCCCCGCGGCTGATCTCGGCGGCCGGGCGGCTGAGGCCGCTGAGGATGTGCCCGTAGCAGTGGGCACCTCCGAGGATCTGGATCATTTTCGAGCTGATATTGCCGCTGTTCAGATCGGGAAAGATCAGGACATTGGCCTTGCCCGCAACTTCCCCCGTGACGCTCTTGATCGCAGCGGTTCCCGGGTCGAGAGCAGCATCCACCTGCAGGTCGCCGTCAACATACAAGGGCCAGTTTCTCTCCAGTGCCCGACGCTGTGCCATCTCGGTGGCGGAGCGGACCTTGAGCACGGAGGGATTGCGCGAATTGGAACTCTTGGTCGTGTAGCTGAGCATAGCCACCCGGGAGATCTCGTTGGTGAGGTGGTTGCGCAGGTTCGCTGCCGTCAGGGCGATGTCCGTAAGCTGCTCAGGGGTGGGGTTTGGCACCACGGCGCAATCCGAGAGGAAAAGCTCCGACCGGTGACTGTCCTCATCGAAATCCAGAATCTGTAAGGAAGAAACCGTTTCCACGCCCTCTTGCTTGGGGATGATCTTTAGCAGTGGCCGGATCGCACTGGAGGCAGAGACCGTCGCTCCAGAGAGGATGGCGTCGGCCTGCATCGTCGCGATCATCATAGTCGCAAAATAATTCGCATCGGCCACGTATTCATGGCATTCCTTTTGGGAGAGTCCGCGGAAACGGCGGAGTCCCTGGAATCGTTCCACAAACCCCTCGAACTCGTCGCTGCGCAGCGGTTCGATCAGGCGGATGTGATCCAGGGAAATCCCGAGGCGGCGGGCGTTGCTCTTGATGAGGGCGCGATCGCCGAGGAGGATCGGTACCCCGAGCTGGCGGGACGCGAAAAGGCGGGCCGCCTGTATGATCCGGGGGTCGCTCCCCTCGGGGAAGACAATCCGCTTCGGATGGCGGGCCAGTTTTTCAGTGAGCTTTTGGATGAGCGGCATGGTGACGATAAATTTCTTACGGGAAACTCCTCGAGAGAGAAGCCTTGTGTTGAGTTTCAGCACAGAAGATGCCGGAATCCTTCCCGAAAGTCATGCGAAAAAGTATAAAGTCGATCGTCACGGTATCCAGCTCGACCCTGGGTTCGCGCATCCTCGGACTTTTTCGCGACATCCTGGTCTACGCACAATTGGGTCTCGGCTCCACCAACTCGGCCTTCATCCTCGCCTTTACCCTGCCCAACCTGTTCCGGCGCCTCTTTGGGGAAGGGGCACTCAGCTCCGCTCTGATACCGGTTTTTACGGAAGAGAGGATTCAGAAGGGCCGGGACGCGGGGTTCCGCCTCCTGAACCGCACCCTGACCCGGCTCCTTCTGGTGCTGGCCGGACTCTCGATTCTCTTTGGAATACTGGTCGCAGTCCCAATCCTGGCGGGCTGGGCAGACGAGAACCGATACGGCGAGGCCGCCCGTCTCGGGCTGCTTCTCTTTCCCTACGTGATCCCGATCTGTCTGGCCGCCCTCCTCGCCGGTGCCCTTCAGGTACTCGGGCGTTTTTTTACCCCGGCAATTACTCCTGTGCTCCTCAACCTCTCCATGATCGCCTTCCTGGGGGGGCCGGGGCTTTGGTTTGGCGAGACTCCCTTCGCAAAGGCTCTCTGGCTCTCGCTGGGGGTGCTGGCAGGAGGGGCGGCACAACTCGCCCTTCCGGCGATCGATCTCTACCGCCAAGGCTGGCGGCCCGCCTTCGACCTCTCAATCAATGCCCCCCTGCGAAAACTTCAAACCCTCTTTCTCCCCGCCATGGCCGGGGCGGCGATCCTCCAAATCAACATCCTCGTCTCCCGGACACTCGCCTTTTTCCTCAGCGACGACGCCGTCTCGCTGCTCTATCTCGCCGCGCGCCTGGTCGAGCTGCCACTGGGGATCTTCGGAATCGCTGCCGCCACCGTGCTCTTCCCGGAGTTCGCCCGGTTTGCTTCCTCCGGCGATACTGCCGGACTCCGGCGTACCTATCGGGAGGGTTCGGCTCTCGTTTTTGCCATCACCCTGCCCGCCTTTGTCGGTCTGGCTGTGCTTGGCGACACCATCTTTCGGGCCGTTTTCGCCTGGGGTCTCTTCGATCCAGCCGACGCCGCCCTCGCCGCACCGGTGCTGACCCTGTTCGCTGCAGGGCTTCCGTTTTACGCCCAATCGGCCCTCCTCTCCCGCGCTCACCAGTCTCGCCAGGATATGAAGACTCCCGTCCGGGTCGCCGGGTGGACCCTTCTCGCAAACCTTGTTTTCAGCATCGGGCTGATGATCCCATTAGGGGTCCACGGCCTGGCCGCTGCCAATACCCTGGCCGCAGTGGTTCAGGTGGCTCTCCTTCAATACCGTCTTCGCAAAAACGTGGCCGACGGTGTGGCATGGATGCCGGTCGAGTTGTGGAAGGTCGGCTGTGCCTCGGCGATTATACTCGGTTTTCTCCTCATCCTTCCCGCGCAAACCGTCGAGGAGGGCAAAAGCCTCCTCCTCCTCCGGCTGCTGTGGGTGATCCCGGCAAGCGTGGGCATTTATTTGCTCGCCCTCCTCGCTCTTCGGTTCGCCCCCGTCCGCGATCTTTTACCAGGCATCCTCCGGGCGAGAACATCCACTCCCGAGCCATGATCCTCCGCCCGATCCCTCTTTGCCATGTCCGCTGAGCGCACCCAATTCTTGATTGTCGGCGGCGGTCTGGCCGGATTGCTCCTCGCCTGGCAGCTTCGTGGGCAGAAGTTCCTCGTCCTCGGTGGTTCCTCTATGCCCCCGGCATCCGATGTTTCCGCAGGAGTCCTGAATCCAGTCACCGGGGGGCGCCTGACCCTCATGGACGACTTCGGTCGGTACTGCGATGCTGCGCGAACCCTTTACCAAGCAATCCCCGGGGGTGAGAATCACTTCCACGAAGCCTCCATCCGCCGCTACTTCGCAAACGAACTCGAGATCGAGCGGTTCGAGGAACGCAAAGAGAAACCCGGCTATCAGCCCTACCTCGGCCACGCCCTCCCTCCCGGTACTCCCGGACCCGTCAAAAAGGACCCACGGGGCAGCTTTATGATTCGGGGGGTAGCCCGCGTCGAGCCGATCCCCGTCCTCGCCTCCATCCGGAAAGAACTCGGGTGTCACTACCGCCCGGTCGATGCCGACTGGAGCACGTTTTCACCGCGCGCCGGGCATTTTCTTCTTAACGGGATCCAGGCCGAACGAATCATCTGCTGCGAGGGGGCTGGCGTCCTCGCCAATCCCCTGTTCCGGTGGCTCCCCTTCCGCCCCGTCCAAGGCGAGACACTTACCATTCACCACGCCGGCATACCGGATTTCCCCGAAATCATCCATCACGACAAATGGGCCATCCCTCTCGGGGGCAATCGGTTCCGCATCGGCTCCACCTATCGCCGAGGCAACCACCGCAAAGAGGGCCTTGCAGCCGCACCGGAAGCACCCCGCGCCGCGCCGTCTGCGGAAGGGAGGGCCGAACTCCTACAGGCCTGCCGCGAAATGTTCGCGCTCGACGAAGATCCTGCCGTCCTCGATCATCGAGCCGGAATCCGCCCCTGCAGCCGCGACCGCGTCCCCTATCTAGGTCCTCATCCTCACCACCCCGACCTTCACATCCTAAATGGTCTGGGTTCCAAAGGCGCACTCCTGGCCCCTCTGCTCACCGCGCAACTGGCAAGGCACCTCATCTCTCAATCCGGGCTGAATCCCGCCACCAATCCAACCCGGATGATCGCCAGGGGATTCGCTCCAAAATAACCGCACAAGATTGCTCCAAATCCGTACGTTTTTTAGGACAGTCCTGTTGTTTTAGAGTGCCTTTTAGGGTGTTTTGTAAAAATACTACACTTTTGAGACAAAAAAGCCGAAAACTCGGACACGATTCAACTGAATGTCATTACCCCGATTTGAATAAGCCGGGGGTGAAATATCGGATCGGGGATCTAGAGAAAGGTAATAATAGGGCTATCCTATTTTTAGTAGATTTGCCGACTACGGCACCCAAGGTCTGGAATGGCGCTCGGTTAAGCGATTATTCGCTATCGGGATCGGGATCGGGATCGGGATCGGGATCGAGAATTATTAAGCAACTGCTTAGCAACAGGTAATAATAATCGAAACCCGATAGCGATTTGTTGATGTCGCGCCGCTCGGTACGATAGCGATTTCGATTTAGGCCTTACCCGAGTGGCATTGACCCAAGGTCGGCGCAGATGCGTTTCCGCCGGGATTGATTTGGGCGTTGACAGGTGGAGAGGTTTTCGGGCTGAGTTAAGGTCTTCGGTATCATTGCGAGGATCGCGGCAGGAATCGCTTCGCTCTCTGTCGTTTCTCCAAACCGTCCCTGTGAGTGGATGGGAGCTTGGCGGATTACGTTTCGCCTTTGCAGGACCGGAGGCCACTGAACCTTACAGATAACCGGATGTCCGAATCCAACTCCAACGCCAATGAGGTGGAAGTCGAGGGAGTCCTCGAGATCCTCAAAAACAAGACGGGCCAACTACTGCAGCCAGCCTACAACGGACGGCAGCGCCCGGACGATCCCTTTGTCCCGAAGGAATTGATTCGCCGATTCCGCCTGAAACAGGGGAACCATCTTCGGGCAAGGGCGCAGCACGACGGGCGTTTCCCCAACCCGAAGGTGCGTTTTCTGGAGGCGATCGACGGGGACCCGGTTGAGGAGCGCCGCAATCGGTTTGCCTTTACGCAGCTAACCACGGTGACCCCGGACGAAAAGATTGATCTGGAGTCAAAGGATGGGCGGATGACGACCCGGATCATGGATCTTTTTTGCCCGATAGGGAAAGGGCAACGGGGCCTGATCGTGGCACCTCCGCGCACGGGAAAAACAACGCTGCTCAAGGACATTGCCGCTGGCGTGCAGGAGAATCATCCCGAGTGTCATCTCATGGTCCTTCTCTGCGATGAGCGTCCCGAGGAGGTGACCGACTTTCGCCGGACCGTGGAGGCCGAGCTGTACGCATCCTCCAACGATGAGGAGATTCTGAATCACCTGCGGGTCGCGGAGCTGGCCATTGATCGGGCCAAGTGTCTGGTCGAGGTTGGAAAGGATGTGGTCCTCCTCGTCGATTCCCTGACCCGGATTTCCCGTGCCTACAATTCGGGCAAAGGGGGAGGCGGTCGAACGATGACTGGGGGTCTCGATATTCGCGCTCTGGAGAAGCCGCGCCAGCTCTTCTCTGCCGCCCGCAAAACGGAGGAGGCCGGGAGCCTCACCATCGTGGCCTCGGCCTTGATTCAGACCGGCAGCAAAATGGACGATCTCATTTTTCAGGAATTCAAGGGCACCGGGAACATGGAGATGGTCCTCGACCGGAAGGTGGCGGAACTCCGGATGTGGCCCGCGATCAACGTAAACGCTTCGGGCACCCGCAAAGAGGAACTCCTGCTCGCCCCGGATATCCTCGAAAAGACCCAGTTTTTCCGCCGGGCCATCGCCAGCTTGAAGCCGGAGGACGCCGCCGAGACGGTGCTCTCCCGCATGGGGAAAACCAAGACCAACGAGGAATTTCTTCGCTTATTAAACCTGTAGGAGCAATTTTCGTGCGATCCGTGACGATTCGGGGTTGCCTTACGCTTTCTTAAAGCCCATCAAGGAAGGCTTTCGCCCCGCCAAGAACTTCTTTTTTCACACCGAGACCAACGTATACCGAAGCCCGAATGGAACATCCATTTGCCGAACAATGCCAGGAACTGGCCAAATCAATCCTCTGGAATAATCTGGGGGCCATCAACGAGGATGGAACGCTCGCTCCTCTGGAAGCAGAGACATCCGTCGCCAACGAGCCGGGGCACGCAGCCCTTGCGATCGGGGAGTACTACCGCGCTACCGGCGAGACCCGGCTGGAGGAGTTCGACCTGATCGACCTTGCGGCCCGCACGGTGACGGCCCAGGTTTTCGACGAGGAGCGAAACGAAAACGGCTTGGCGTATGCGGGGCTGGGCCTTCTCTCGTTCGGCCCGGCCAAAGACCGCAATGCGGTTTGGGCACGGCTGGTCGACGAGACCCGCGAAGCACTCGACCGGCAGATGCTGATGCGTTCCGAGTTCTCGGATCATCGCCAGGCTTTCAACATCGCCAAAGCGGTCACCCGATTCAGCTTTGGACTCACCAAGAAGGACGAGACGGGCAAACTGATTGAGCGTTTTCTCGAACAGATCAAAAGCAACAGCACTGGTGGTTTCTTTGACGATGCCGGTGGCAATGGGATAGGGGGGACTTTTGACATCTACGGGATTCTGGCCTTTGTGATGATCCGCCAGTCCCTCCAGTTGCACGCGAATTTGCACCTGCGCGACCGCAAGCTTCCGAGTCTGCGCACCCATGCCGAGAAATACGTCCGCATGATGCCCGACCTCGTCCGGCAGGATGGTCTGGGGTGGGCTTACGGTGAGAACATCGGTGCCTACGGGCAGATGCACTGCATTAGCATCATTCTTCAAGCCCTCCGGGATGACTGGATTTCGCCCGAGAAAAAGCCCGTGTATCTGGATGTTCTCCGCCGGCTTTTCCAGTTTTTCTTCCAGACCTACGTTGACCAGGAGCAGGGTTTCCTGGTCATTCGCGACGAGGAGCGCTCGACGATCACCCGGCACACCAGTCGGATGGCGAATTTTGATGCCGCGCGCTACCTCAGCCAATGGTCTCGGCTCGCCTCCTCGATTGGCGGCAACTTGAGCGATGCCCGCCCGGCTCCGGCCAGATCCGGCGGCAAGTTTACCCTCTTTCAACGAGGTCGGCGCGAGAATGGACTCTTCAGCTACAGCGACGCCAGCTCTGGACTTCACCTCCAGATTCCGCTCGTTGGCAATCGGGGCCGGGCGAATTCGGACTCGCTGGCCTTCCCCCACAGCCCGGGAGTCTTTGACTGGCCCTGCGGGAAGTACCTGCCGATCATGGTGCCCGAGCTGAATTTTGGTGGGCAGCGTGTCGTCCCTTGCTTTTACGGCAAAAGCTGTGTCACTGGAATCGGGCGCCGCAACTCGCTCTTTTTCGCCTACGAGCAGCCCGACCTGATCACCGTGGAGGAGAAGATTCTTCCCAACCTCGGCTCCTGCAAAGTGCGCTGGGAATTCAATGGCACCCGGATTAGCAGTGAGTTCGCCTTCGAGGTAAAGTCCCAGACCACCATCGACAGCATGCGCTACGTGCTCGCTGTGGGCATGCCCCACTCCCGCCACCGCGTGGGTACCTCTCTCAAGCTGGGCGAGGAAGGGCTTCGTCCCAACGTTCTTAAGGATGACTTCCAGGGCGAATGGCAGGAAAATGAGATCGTCGCCCAGGATCCAGACTCGCGCACCTACTGGGGGCCGCTGTTTTATTTGCAGACTATTGCCCGCAAGCACCCCCTCATCCTTCGCCCAGGGCAGGTTTATCGTTTTGCAATCGAATTCGATCCCGACCTGACTTTGGCCGATGCTTAGTGTTCGGATCATCCCCTGTCTGGACGTAGCCGCTGGCCGCGTGGTCAAGGGGGTGAAGTTCGAGGAACTCCGCGACGCCGGCGATCCGGTCGAATCCGCAAAGGCTTATGAGGCCCAGGGGGCCGATGAGCTCGTATTTCTCGACATCACCGCTTCGAGCGACGAACGCGAGATCATGCTCCATGTCGTCGAGCGCACTGCATCCGAATGCTTCATGCCTCTCACTGTGGGCGGGGGCCTGCGCACGGTTGAGAATATCCGCACCATGCTGCGAGCAGGAGCCGACAAGGTTAGCCTCAACACAGCCGCCATTCTTGACCCCGACCTCATTCTCCAGTCCTCCCGAAGATTCGGAAATCAGTGCATCGTGGTCGCCATTGATGCCAAGAAGGAACCGGGAGAAAATCGCTGGCGGGTTTACACCCACGGAGGTCGGAAGCCTACCGATCTTGATGCGCTTGATTGGGCACGAAAAGCCGTCTCGCTCGGCGCGGGGGAAATCCTTCTCACCAGCATGGATCAGGACGGGATGAAGAACGGCTACGACATCGAGCTGACCCGGGCCGTCAGCGATGCCGTGGAGGTCCCCGTCATCGCCTCGGGCGGCGCGGGCAAGCTCGCACATCTTGCCGAGGTCCTCGATCGCGGCCATGCCAGTGCGGTTCTTGCCGCCTCCATATTCCACTTTGGCACCTACTCCATTCCTGAAGCCAAACGATTCCTTCGCGAACGGGGAATCCCGGTCCGGGAAGTCTGATCTGCCCCGGGGAAGTCGAGGTGCGATTCAGGAATCCCCGATCGCCCGCAACTCTGCGATTCGCTCCCTGGCAGCTTGATCCTGCTTCGCGATCAGATCTGGAATTTCCGCCACTGATGCCGCCGGGATGAAGTCCATGGCGGTGGAATTCATGCAATAGCGCAAACCCGTCGGGCGGGGGCCGTCCTCAAACACGTGGCCAAGATGTCCGCCACAGTCTTTGCAATACACCTCAACCCGCCTCATCCCGTGCGAAGTGTCCACCTCCTCCCCGACCGCATCCGGCTTCAGCGGTCGCGTGAAACTGGGCCATCCGGTGCCGGATTCGAATTTGTCCTCGCTCGAAAAGAGCGGCGTGCCAGTTGCTGCACAAACGTAAATGCCCGGCCTCTTTTCATCCCAAAGAGCATTTCGAAAGGGGCGCTCCGTTCCGCTTTCGCGGAGAACGGTGAATTGGGCGGGCGTCAGCACCTGCCGCCACTGTTCCTCCGAAAGCTGGACTCGTTCCGCCCGCTCAGAAACCGGGTTCCCTCCCGGCACCCCGCAGGCTCCTTCATTGCAAGAATCTGATTTCATAACGTGTAGAGCATAGGAAGACAAAATGGAAATCGTCACGACTGCACCAATCGCCGCCACAACCGGAAAGCCTGAATAACGCATACAGCGCAGCAAATCCATCTCTCCGAAGAACGCAACCCACCGGATCTCCTTTTTCGACTCAGAAGAGGTCGTACCGTGAAAAGGTCCGGCAAGTGATTTTGCCTCGTCAACCCCGGTCTCTGCAGGTTCAATGCACTCATCATGCAGGAATGGAATCTCCAAAGTGGTTCCCGGAAATCGACGAGCACGGAGCAACCTTTCGTCGATGGGCAACGCGTGCGCTCGGTTCTCTGCCTGGTGGAGAAAGAGGGCCTGGTTCGCCTTGATTTTCACCCGGACGAAGTGCTCGCGCTGGGGGAGGCCCGCCCGATCGCCCAATGGCTGCGCACGTTTCGCTCCAATGAGGCCGAGAGGGAGTTGGCCCGCGAGGCAGTCGAGACGGCCGACGACCTTTTTGACCAGCTGATGGACGACCCCGGGGAGGAAGGTGACGCCGAGAGCAAAGAGATCCGCAAAGTCCTTCGCTTCATCCTGGCCCTCCACCTGGAGCGTAAACGGGTGCTGCGCCCGCTTGGGCGTATCGCCCCGGACGGAACGCAGGTCTACCGTCACCCGAAGAAAAACCGCGAGTACACCGTCGAGGCGGCAGGTCTGCGCCCGGAACTGATGCGCAAAATCGAGGATCAAATGGACTTCATCCTGATCTGAAGCCCGAATTTCAAAGCGCGATGCATTCTTGCCTTTTGGGGAATCCCTCTACGGAATAAGGACTCCTTTTCTTCGAAATGAAACCTTCACTCCTTTCTTTTTCGCTAGTGGCACTCCTCACTCTAGGGCTGATCGGATGCCGCTCCACGTCAATCGAAAATCCGCACGTCCCCTCAATTTTCCTTGAGGCGAGCAACTCGGTACCGGGCAGCGAGAACCCGTTTGCCACGTTGCCAATCAGCCAGACCAAGCTGCGCATCTTCGGCAAGCCACTCTTTGGCCCCCTCGACATCATCCGCATTGAGATGGTCCGAGTCGACCGCGGACTCGCGGTTCGATACCTCCTGACCCCATCGGCATCCCGCGAGTTGATGCGAACCTCCGGCGACAACATCGGCTACTCCTTCATCTTTTTTGAAAACGATTCTCCGATCGGTGCCAGGAAGATCGACGGGATGATCGACGATGGCATTCTCTACACCTTCCTGGAGGTGCCGGACGAGGAACTTCCGGGACGAATCGACGAGATGAACCGGACCTTGATTGAGTACCGTCGAAACCAACCGTGATAGGGATCCATTCGCACGTGCGTGACCAGACCGAAAAATCCTCTGGGCCGGGACTCTCCGGACACAGGAACAGAAGAACGAAATGGTGGATTTTCGCCGCGCTCTCGTGGGCCTTGTTCGTAATGCCATCCGGCGAGACTTATGCAGACGAGGAATTGCCGCTGGTTTGGCCAACGCCCAATCGTGCGTTTCTCGAGGGCAAGCCGCTGGCTGATTTTCTCCAGCCAACCGCCTCCGGAAAGGTCGAATCTGGACTCTACGGCTGCGTCCGAAACGGGGGCCGCCGCTTCCACGAAGGAATTGACCTGAGTCCGATCGCCCGGGACCGGAGAGGCCGCTCGCTCGACCCGGCTTTCGCCGCCATGCCGGGGCAGGTCGTTTACATCAATGAGGTGGCTGGCAATTCCTCCTATGGGAAATACATCGCCTTGCGGCACCGCCACGACGGCATCGAGTTCTACTCCCTCTATGCCCATCTCGACTCCGTAGAACCAGAACTCGCCCCCGGGGTGAAAGTCGAGCAGGGAGCCGCTCTGGGAATCATCGGCTCGACCGCCGGGGGCTATGTCATCCCCAACAGCCGGGCCCACCTCCACTTCGAGATCGGCCTCCAGCTTGATGGCGATTTTGCCTGGTGGTTTGACCGACAGGGCTATGGCTCCAGGAATCATCATGGACCCTGGAATGGAATGAACCTCGCGGGTTGGGATCCTCTGGAGTACTACCGCCTGGCCCTGGCCGGGGAAATTCGCGGTCCGCGCGACTTTCTCCGCCAACAACCGACCGCCGTGCGGATCCGCGTCCCCTACCGGGGAATCCCCGACCTGGTCCAGCGCAGTCCGGGAATGGTCGAGGGCAATCCGTCCCGCGAGACAGTGGGCTGGGAAGTCGATTTCTCCGAATACGGCATCCCTGTTCGCTTTCGCCCACTGTCCGCTGCGGAGATGCCCGGCTCCTCAGTCGAGGTCGTCGCCTTCGATGAGGAAATCGCTTTCCCGCCCTGCCGCAATTTACTCGACCAACGGGGAGGCGGTTACGTGCCCGGCGGAGACCTGAACCGGGTACTGGAGCTGATCTTTGGGCGCTAGTGTCTTGTAACACATTTTCTTTCGCAGCCGGGTTGCATAAGCGCCCGGCTTCGATTCGGAACCCCCTTCCCCGCAATCCTACCACCTCCCCGCGTCACCGAACCTTCCCCTCCGACCAAAGCCCAAGCTCGCCAAGCATGGGCTACCCTGCCTTTCGGCAGTCGGGCGGGCTCGGCCTCCCGCCCCCGGGTTCAACTGATCCGTGGCAGCGAAAGAATCTCCCGCAGGGAATCGACCTTCCTCCGGAGAGCGGCCTCGTCCGCCGCGCTCACATTGATGTGCCCCATTTTCCGACCGTTTGCGGGGTCGCCTTTATCGTAAAGGTGGAGATGGCTACCCTCGACGGACAGGACGGCGGTCGCCAGCCCGGGACCCATGGCCCGCAGGGTTTCCCCGAGAAGATTTTGCATGGCCGAGGGTCCGTGGGCACTGGTGTCGCCGAGCGGTTGGTCGCACACGGCCCGAATGTGATTTTCAAACTGGGATGTTACCGAACCATCGAGACTGAAATGGCCTGAATTGTGGGGGCGGGGAGCCATTTCATTGATAATCCATTCCTCATCTCGCGTGAGGAACAACTCAATGACAAGAATTCCTTCCAACCCCATGGCCTCCGCCAACTTGCGGCAGAGCGCGTCCGCCCCGGAGGAATTCACCCCAACATCATACGCCGGGGAGAACGTAACATCAAGGATGTGGTGGCGATGAATGTTGCGACAGAGTGGATACGTCACCATTTCTCCCGAGGGCCTGCGAACAACGATTATGGAATACTCGCTGCGAAAAGATATCTTTTCCTCAAGCACCGCGCGGGCACCCTGAAACGTTTCCCACGCATCTGCGAGTTCTTCCGGCCTGTCCACCGCGATTTGCCCTTTGCCATCGTAGCCAAAATCCGCCGTTTTCAAGATGGCCGGAAAGGGAAAATCCTCCCGAAGCACTTTTCCCACATCAGCGTCGCAGGCAATAACCCGAAAAGGCGCGACCGGGAAACCGTTTTCCCGGAGAAAAGTTTTCTCCCGCTCCCGGTTCTGCGCGATCGAAAGAATCCCGGGCGAGGGCCGTATCGGTTTCTCCGTTACAAATCCCTCCAGCGGTTCTTTCCGCACGTTCTCAAACTCGAAGGTTACGACATCGGCCACGGCAAAGAGCTGCCGCAGCCCCTCCGGGTCGTCGTAGCCCGACTCGATTTGAAGATCGGCGACAGAAGTGCAGGCACAGGGCGACTTAGGCTCGAGGACCACCACCCGGTAGCCCATGGCCCGCGCGGCGAGGGCAGACATCCGCCCGAGTTGGCCTCCTCCGATGATTCCCACTGTGGCCGGAGGAGCGATCGGCTTTCTCGATACCTCAGCCATTTTCCCGCCGTCCCGGAATGTCATTGGAGAGCACCTTCGCAGTCTGTCGTTCGCGATAGGCCCGCAGGTTTTCCCGCACCCGTTCATCGTGCAGCCCGATGATCGCAGCCGCACTCAGGGCGGCATTGACCGATCCAGCCCGCCCAATGGCCAGGGTCAGAACTGGAACGCCAGCAGGCATCTGGACGATTGAGAGCAGTGAGTCCATCCCGTTCAAAGCCCTTGACTGGACGGGCACGCCCAACACGGGCACTACGCTCATGGAAGCAACCATCCCGGGGAGGTGGGCCGCCCCGCCCGCCCCGGCGATGATTGCCTGGAGCCCCCGCCCCTCGGCACTCTTCGCATACTCAAAAAGCCGTTCCGGGGTGCGGTGGGCACTGACAACCCTCGCCTCGAAGGAAACCCCCAGCTCCTCCAGGGTCCTGGCCGCGTGCTCCATGGTCTCCCAGTCCGATTCGCTGCCCATGATAATCCCCACCAGCGGCGGCTTCGATTGATCCACTTCCGTCATGGGGAAATCCTCAGCCCAAAAGCCGCCCCTTGGCAAGGTCGATTGCACGTGTCCGCCGAATCCCCTAGGTCTTTCCTTTGACACCTGCACCATTGGCCCCCTAGCCTCTTCTCGAATCGAACAGGCACCCGAACAATAAACGAGTTAACGAGCAGCAGTTATGTGTGGAATTTGCGGAGAAATGATATTTGGAGACCGGGCGGTGGAGACAGCCGCCCTCGACCGGATGTGCGCGGAGATGCGCCTGCGGGGCCCCGATGGCAACGGAGTGTGGGTCGCCAATCAGATCGCCCTGGGTCATCGCCGCCTGAAAATCATCGACCTCTCCGAGTCCTCGCAGCAGCCAATGGTTGATTCCGAACTCGGCCTCTCCATCGTCTACAACGGAGCGATCTATAACTACAAAGAGCTGCGGGCCGAGCTGGAGGGCATGGGGTATCGATTCTTCAGCCGGGGAGACACCGAGGTCATCCTCAAGGCCTATCACGCCTTTGGCGAATCCTTCGTGGAGCGCCTGAACGGGATGTTCGCCTTCGCGATCGCCGAGCGCGAGACCGGGCGGCTGGTCCTCGGGCGCGATCGCCTGGGCATCAAGCCCTTTTACTACTCGCTGACCGGGGAACGGCTGCGATTCTCATCCAGCCTGCCCGCCATCGTCGCCGGGGGCGGGGTCGATACCTCAATCGACCCGGTCGCCCTCCAGTATTACCTGACCTTTCACTCAGTCGTACCCGCCCCCCATACCATGCTCAACGGGATCCGTAAGCTCCCACCCGCTACGATTGCCTTCGTGGAGCCAAACGGAAGAATGACTACGAAGAAGTATTGGTCTGTCAAATACGGACCAGATGACAGCCGCAAAGGATACAGGAAGGAAGACTGGGTCGACGAGACGCTGGCGGTCATGCGCACCGCCGTGAAACGTCGCCTCGTGGCCGATGTGCCCGTGGGCGTCCTTCTCTCCGGTGGTCTCGACAGCAGCCTGATCGTCGGCCTCCTTTGCGAGCACGACTCCTCGGCGGTGGAGACTTTTTCCATCGGCTTTGAATCGGTCAACGATGAGGCGGGGGATGAGTTCAAATACTCCGATATCATCGTCGACCGCTTCCGCACGAGTCACCACAAGCTTTTCATCGATTCAGCCCGAACCATCCCAGCCCTGCGCGATTGTATCCGCCAAATGAGTGAGCCGATGGTCAGCCACGATAATGTCGGGTTTTACCTGCTCTCTCAGGAGGTAAGCAAATTTGTGAAGGTCGTCCAGAGCGGCCAGGGAGCCGATGAGGTCTTCGCCGGTTACTTCTGGTATAAGCAGATGATGGAGAGCACCAATGCGGTCGCCGATTATGCAGCGGTCTTTTTTGACCGCGACTATGCGGAATATAGTCAGGTGGTCGCGGAGCACTACCAGTGCGCGGAGGACAACCCGCTGCAATTCGTGCAGGATCATTTCAACTCGCCCGGTGCCAGCCGTCCAGTCGACCAGGCCCTCCGCATCGATTCAAACATCATGCTGGTCGACGATCCCGTCAAACGCGTCGACAACAATACGATGGCCGCCAGCCTTGAGGCCCGCGTGCCCTTCCTCGATCATGAGGTAGTCGAGTTCGCTGCGAAGATGCCCGCCGAAATGAAAGTGCCCGGCGATGGGAAGTACGCGCTGAAAGAGGCCGCCCGAAAGGTCATCCCATCCGGGGTCATTGATCGCCCAAAGGGATATTTTCCCGTGCCCGCCCTGAAATATTTAAAAGGGGAGTTCCTCGAAATGACGCGCGAGGCTTTGGTCAATCAAACGGCAAGGGAGCGGGGCCTTTTCAACTCCGACTATGTCGGGAAGTTGCTCGATTCTCCCGAAAAACACATTACCTCGCTCGGGGGATCGAAGCTCTACCAGCTGGCACTGCTGGAGATGTGGCTCCAGACCCACGGCATCCGCTAGGAGCAACACCATGTCTACAGAACCAACCTTTGAAGGCGTTACTCTCCAGTGCGGGTGGGGTAGGCTCATCTTCGCCCATACCTTTCCCTCCCCCCAGGAGGTGGCCCGGACCATCCTGGAGGAAAAAGAAGGACAGCGTGACATCGCTTTCTACCTGAACGACCCCCATCTGGTCCTGAATGAGGCACCGCAGGAGCTATTCCTGGATCCCTCGATTACGTTTCGGCTTCAGTTCGCAAACTACTCCCCCTCCGAGCGGGAGCTGGTCGGGTTCGAGGTCACCCCCATCCAGTCGAAGAGGGAAATCCGCGAGATTAACCGCATCTACATTTCCCACAAGATGGTTCCGGTCGATGAGGAGTTTGTCTGGAATGAGCGCCACCGCCCGGAATTCCAATACCTGGTCGCCCGCCGGCTGGAGGACGGCCATATTCTCGGCGTTGTCCTGGGTGTCGATCACCGGGCCAATTTTGACGACATCCAGAACGGGTCCAGCCTCTGGGCTCTGGCTGTCGATAAACAAGGAGATCTTCCCGGCGTCGGGGAAGCCCTGCTGCGGGCGACCATTGAGACCATGCGCGAACGCGGACGTTCCGAGCTGGATCTCTCCGTGATGCATGACAACGAGGGAGCCATCGGCCTCTACAAAAAGATCGGTTTTGCAAAAGTTGCAGTCTTCGCGGTGAAGTGCCGGAACTCGATCAACGAGCGCCTGTTCATCGGGGATCCGCCGGATCCGGAGTTTAATCCCTATGCGGAAATTATCATCAACGAAGCCCTTCGCCGGGGAATCCGCATGAGCGATCCCGACCCGGCCCGCGGATTCTTTACCCTGAGCCTGGGGGGGCGCTCCATTACCTGCCGCGAATCTCTGACCGAAATGACCTCCGCCATCGCGGTTATGCGCTGCGATGACAAATCCCTCACCCGCGAACTCCTCGCGCGGAGGGGTCTCCAGGTACCCGCCCAGCAGATGGCCGGGGAACCCCGCAGCAACTTGGCTTTTCTCGAAGATCATAAGCGCATCGTTGTCAAACCCGCGCGCGGCGAACAGGGCGAGGGAGTTTCCGTGGATATTACCGATGCCGCCGATATGGAAGCGGCGATCCAGGAAGCCCGAAAGTCTTGTGAGAGAGTCATTCTTGAGTCCTTTGCCACCGGGCAAGATCTCCGCATCATCGTGATCAATCGCGAGGTGATCGCCGCCGCCATCCGCAGGCCCGCTGAGATCGTGGGCACCGGAAAACACACTGCCAGGGAGTTGATCGACCGCCTTTCGCGGCGCCGGGCCGCAGCTACCGGGGGCGAAAGCCGCATTCCCAAAGACGAGGAGACGGAGCGCTGCCTCCGATCCTCTCACCTGGCATACGATTCCGTCCTCGACGAGGGGCGGGTCGTCGTGGTCCGCAAGGCCGCCAATCTCCACACCGGCGGCACGATCCACGACGTCACCGATACTCTGCATCCCGTACTGCGCGACGCCGCCGTCCGAGCTGCTGAGGCCCTCAACATCCCCGTTGTGGGACTGGATTTTATCGTCCCCGACGAGCAATCATCAGACTACGTGATCATTGAAGCAAATGAACGCCCCGGCCTGGCCAACCACGAGCCTCAGCCCACAGCGCAGAAACTTATCGATTTTTTGTTTCCGCATTCCGTCAAAATCAAAGAGAAGCGGTAGTTCATGAATTCAACACCCGAAATCGACTCTGACTACCTCAAGGAGCAACTCCTTCAACTCCTGCGTATTCACAGTCCCACGGGCTATACGGATCCCATCGTGCGGACGTTGTGCGCAGAACTTGACGACCTGGGGATCGGCTTTGAGCTTACCCGGCGCGGGGCCATCCGTTCCACCCTTCCCGGAAAAAAAAGCAGCCCCGACCGGGCTGTGATCGCCCACCTCGACACCCTGGGAGCTTTGGTCGCGGGCCTGAAGGAAAATGGAAGGCTGCAAATCGTACCGGTTGGCACCTGGTCCGCGCGATTTGCAGAGGGCGCCCGTGTCTCTATTTTTACCGATAATACCATTCTCCGGGGAACGATCCTGCCACTCCGGGCGTCCGGGCACATCTTCAATACCGCAATCGACAACCAGCCGGGCACTTGGGAGAATCTTGAGATACGGGTCGATGAGCAGGTCGCAAGCGTGGAAGACCTGCGGAAGAAAGGCATCAATGTCGGCGATTTTGTTGGCGTCGACGCCGGTGCCGAATTTATGCCCAACGGATACGTGAATGCACGGCACCTCGACGACAAGGCAGGAGTTGCGGCCCTGCTCACTGCCGTCCGGTGGTTGAAGGAAAACGAGATCGAACTCCCGGTCGACCTCCATGTGCTTTTCACCATCTCCGAGGAAGTGGGGTCCGGTGCTTCGGCCGTCCTCCATGGCGATGTAGCCGAGATGGTCTCCATCGATAATGGGACCTGTGGCCCCGGCCAGAATTCAAGCGAGTTCGGGGTGACCGTGGCGGTGGCCGATTCCAGCGGCCCTTTCGACTATCACCTGACGCACCACCTCCTCCACCTGTGCCAGAATTTCAAGATTCCCCACCAGCGCGACATCTTCCGCTACTATCGCTGCGACAGCGCCTCCGCTCTCGATGCGGGGAACGATATCCGCACAGCCCTTATCACATTCGGTGTCGATGCCTCGCACGGATACGAGCGGACGAACCTTCACTCGCTCTGCAGCATTGCCCGGCTCATCATAGCCTACTCCCGAAGTGAAATGATTTTTGAACACCAGCGGGATGGTCTCGGGGGCCTGAAAGCATTCCCGGAAACCCGCCAGGTCGGGGTCGACTCCATCCTCCAGGAAGAAAACGAGCGAATCGCCCAGAAAACCCCAGACGCCGTCGTCCCGGGAGAGGACGAATCCGAGGAATAATCCGATAACCAACCGGAGAGCCTTTTTCGAACCTCACCTCTTCCGCAAGCAAGCCTTAGGCCGACGAACCGGGGTTCCCGAGTAAAATCCGTACACCCCGCTCACATCCACCGGACATCGTCTTCGTGTGGCCACTTCCCGAAAGATTTCAATCTCCTCCATAACCCGCTGAACAAACCCCTCCGATCCCAGAATCTTCCCATTGGCAAAGTGCCGGATCGTTTGCAGCAACGAAGCCGACCGGGGTTCAGCCACTGCCCGATCCTCCACCTCTTCCATTCCTTCTGATTCGGACTCACCGACCTCCCCCGCCGCACCGGCGATCCGCCCCTTCCCGAACAAAACGGCCCGGTAATCCAGCAGGCTCAGCCCACGGTCCATGGTCAAAGAACCAATCCCCTCCCGCTCAAAGCGCCCCCCGGCGCATGCCCTCCCGTAGCCACAAAACGGATAATCCTTCGGGTCTGCCACCATCCCCGCCCGCACCGGATTCAGGTCAATATAGGCCGCCACTGTTTTCAGCGAATACGCATCCCCCTCCACCAGAACACTTTTAAACCGATCGCTCCAAAGGGGTCCATACCGACCATGCTGATTATTGAACCAGATCGAATAGCGCTGCTTCAACGTTTTCATAAACTCGGAAACATCTCCCATCCGCGCAAGCAGGACCGACCGCACCCGCTCAGCCTCCGCCCCTCCCTGCTCCAAAATCTCCTCCAGCCGATCCCCGGACATAGGCTGGTAGGCACTGGTCGTGGGATACAGCACCCGATAACGACGCACCAACTCCTCATCCGAAGGATCATCCCCGGCACAAACCCGCACCAGCACATGAAAGTGATTCTCCATCAAACAATAGGTAATCACCCGAACCCCGGAAAACTCCGCCGCCTCCACCAGCATCTTCCGAAAAACCTTCCGGTGCTCAGGCCCCAAAAGCCTCTCCCCATTCACCGTCCGGCTCATGCAATGATAGACCGAATCCACCTCATCCACTCGAATACGTATTTTTCTCATCCCCCCACTCTGAGGCATAGATCCCCCAAGTCAAGTATTTAGCTCCCGTCCCTATTTTTGCCCCTCAACGGTGTTGGAAATTCATTTGATATAATGGAGCATGAGAGGTCTTAGTTC
>CAZWFJ010000019.1:0-31453 GCA_964633135.1 uncultured Puniceicoccaceae bacterium
GCTGAGAATACTAGCAGCCGGGGAAAATTGGAAGATGTGGGAAAAGAGCACTTACCTTAGAGATAACCGCTGAAGCAATCCACCCACCGTGAGAGTCTCCTCACGCCTGCCCGGTCGAAGCTATATGGACTGGCTTCCCGGATTGCTCCCCAAGACGCGGGCCGCAAAACGTCTTGCCGGAATTTCCGAATGCAAGCTTGCCTTCCCCCCTCGAACCCACCTAGACCTCTTGGAATGACTGACCTGCCCAGGCCCGACGGCCGAATGAATGACGAACTTCGTCCAATAAGCTTTGAACCGGGAATTGCCCCCAACGCGACCGGCTCCGTCCTGGTATCCTTTGGAGATACGAAGGTCATCTGCGCGGCGACGATCGAGAAGAAAGTCCCCCGCTGGATGAATGCCCAGGGCGTGCAGGGAGGATGGGCTTCCGCTGAGTACTCGATGCTCCCCTACTCCACCCACGAACGCAAGCAGCGCGATGTGAACCGCGGCAAGCAGGACGGACGCGGGATCGAGATCCAGCGCCTGATCGGTCGCTCCCTGCGGGCTGTGCTGGATCTGAAAAAGCTTCCCGGCCACACCCTCTGGGTCGACTGCGATGTACTGCAGGCGGACGGGGGCACCCGCACCGCCTCGATCACCGGTGCCTATGTGGCTGCTGAGATGGCTGTTCGCCGACTGATTCAGGACGGGGTTCTCACCGAAAACCCTTTCCGCGACTCGATTGCCGCCGTAAGTGTCGGAGTCTTCTATGATACCGCAGTCCTCGACCTTAACTATGCCGAGGACGTGGCGGCCTCGGTCGACTTCAACGTGGCCATGACCGGGTCAGGCGAATTTGTCGAGCTGCAGGGATCCGGCGAGGAAGCCACCTTTTCGGAGACACAGCTCGCTCAATTGATCGGCCTTGCAAAAAAGGGGATCGGCGAATTGACTGCCTTGCAAAAGGCCGCCTTGTAACGTTTCACTCTCTACGCATCAACCTATGAACATCCACGAATATCAGGCCAAACGCCTCTTCGCTGAATACAATATTCCGGCTCCACGCGGATACGCAGCTCAAAGCTCCAGAGAGTGCGAGGCGGCGACCAACCATTTCAGCAGTGGCGAGAAGATCGTCGTCAAAGCACAGATCCACGCTGGCGGACGCGGCAAAGGCCATTTTGTCGACGGTTTTCAGGGCGGGGTAAAAATCGCAAATTCCCCAAGCGAGGCCCGCGACTTCGCCATCCGAATGCTGGGCAACACCCTCATCACAAAGCAGACGGGCGAGTCCGGTCGAAAAGTGCAGACCGTTTATTTTTCAGAGGCCTCCGAGATCAAAAAGGAGTACTATCTCGCGATCCTGCTCGACCGCAAGACCGCCCAAACCGTGATCATGGCCTCGACCGAGGGCGGCGTCGACATTGAGGAAGTCGCCGACAAGACCCCGGAGAAGATCGTTCGCATCTTCGTGCCGCCGACCCTGGGTCTTCGCCACCACCAGGCCCGGCGGGTCGCCTTTGCCCTGGGGTTTTCCGGCACGCTGGTCAAGGAGATGGCCCGCCTCCTCAGCCAGCTCTACAAGCTCTACTGGGAAAAGAACGCAATGATGGTCGAGATCAATCCCCTCATCGTCAACGGCGACGGCCACCTGCAGGCACTCGACGCCAAGGTTTCCTTTGACGACAACGCCATCTTCCAACACCCTGACATTCAGCAGCTTCGTGATCTGAACGAGGAAGATCCCAAAGAGACCGAGGCCGCGCAGTTCAACCTGAACTACATCGCCCTGGACGGAAACATCGCCTGCATGGTCAATGGTGCGGGGCTGGCAATGGCCACGATGGATATCATTAAATACTTCGGAGGCTCCCCGGCCAACTTCCTCGACGTGGGGGGCGGTGCCACAGAGGAGCAGGTGACCAACGCCTTCCGCATCATCACCAGCGACCCGAATGTGAAGGGTATCCTCGTCAACATCTTCGGAGGCATCATGCAGTGCGATATCATCGCCCGCGGAATCATAGGAGCCGCCAAAAATATCAATCTTGAAGTGCCGCTGGTCGTCCGCCTTGAGGGAACAAACGTCGAAGAAGGCAAAAGACTGCTCGCCGAGAGCAACCTGCCCCTGGAGACCGCCGATTCTCTTTCCGAAGCGGCGGAGAAAATCGTCGCCCTGGTCGGCAAGACCGACGCCTGAACCTTACTGGAACTATCTTCAGAACACACCTGCTATGAGCATTCTCGTCAACAAAGACACCCGCGTGGTCGTTCAAGGAATCACCGGAAAGGCCGGAGCCTTCCACGCCCACCACTGCATGGAATACGGCACGAATATCGTCGCCGGAGTAACCCCCGGCAAGGGCGGCCAAAAGTTCGAGGAAAAAGTGCCGATTTTTGACACTCTGATCGATGCGGTCGAACAAACCGGGGCGAACTGCTCCGTTGTTTTTGTGCCGCCTCCGTTTGCGGCGGATTCGATCCTGGAGGCAATCGACGCCAGGATCGATTTGGTCATCTGCATCACCGAGGGGATCCCGGTTCGCGATATGGCCGAGGTCCGGCGGCGCCTTTACTTTCACAACACCAAGACCCGCCTGATCGGGCCGAACTGCCCCGGCATCATCACGCCCGGCGAGTGCAAAATTGGCATCATGCCCGGCTATATTCACAAACCGGGCCGGGTCGGAGTCGTCTCGCGATCCGGCACACTGACCTATGAGGCGGTCTGGCAGCTCACCCAGCGCGGCGTCGGCCAATCCACTTGCGTCGGAATCGGTGGCGACCCGATCAATGGCACGAGTCACACCGATGCCCTGCGACTCTTCAACGAGGATACGGACACGGACGCCGTTATCATGATCGGCGAAATCGGCGGCACCGCCGAAGAGGAAGCGGCCGCTTACGTCAAGGAGCACATGACCAAGCCAGTCGCCGCTTTTATCGCCGGGACCACCGCTCCGCCGGGACGCCGCATGGGCCACGCCGGTGCGATCGTATCCGGAGGAGAGGGGACCGCCGAAAGCAAGATCGCGGCCCTGCAGGAAGCCGGAATCGAAATCGCTCCCACCCCTTCCGATATGGCCGAAGCCCTTCTCAAGATCTACACTCCCTCGTGAAAAGGTCCCGGTTACAGCCCGCTCTCTGAGGTGAACGCGAATCTCTACGAAAACTGGCTACCGGAGAACCTTTATTACTTCTTCCATCTGGTCGCATGGATGGGGCCAATCGTCCTACTCCAGTGGATCATAGGTTGGCGGATCCTCCTCGCGAACAAAAACGCCGTCGTTTGGCCCGTTTTCCTCGTCGGCACCTACCTGATCGCAACTGATATCATTGCCATACATCTGGGCATCTGGCATTTCGATCACAAGCTCATCCTAGCCGGAAGCGTCGATGCCAGCACCCAGCCCCTCCTCCACTTCCTCTTCCAGCCCTTCGGCGTTCCGCTCGAAGAATGGCTTTTCTTCTACCTGACCGCCCTCCTCTGCGCCCAAAGCTTCCTGCTTTTCCTCCCTGAACGCGACCGACGATCTTAAAGAGGATCCGCTCAACCGAAAAATCGCACCCACCCGCAAATCCGCCCACCGCCTGCCCCCCAAGTTAAACCAGGTAACTATTATACTCGTATTTCGTAAATTTTTCGTAAATACTACCCCAAAAAGGACCCCATATTTGTAAAACCGACTCCGATAGCAGCCATTATCACTTTTGGGATGTCTATGGTCTGTGATTTACAAATGCCTGCATCGCCGATTCAGTGATCGGGAAACTCTTCCTGAAGCGTGCAGTCCTCTATCTCAACCCGTCTCTGCCAACAATCGCAGGATTGGCTCCTCCCTGTGTTGGATTTGCCGGATACTTTTGCGGTGGATGCGACCTGCGGAAACGGGAGGGACAGCCTCTTTCTGTGTGAGCGGCTCGGGGACGCGGGAAGGATGATCGGGTTTGACGTGCAGGAAAAGGCTCTCGAAAACACCCGGCAGACTTTATCGGCCTGCGGGTTCCATCCGGCACTGCACCGGGTCGACCACGCCGATTTCGCGGGGTTCTTTGAGCGGAACAAGATCCGGGCGATTCACGCGGCGATATTCAATCTGGGGTACCTGCCGGGCGGGGATCACCGCCTCGTCACCCGGGCGGATTCCACGATCCCTGCCCTGCGAGCCATTCTCGACCGGGCGGCATTTCCATTCCGCCTGGCCGTTGTCGCCTACCGGGGGCACCCTGGTGGCAAGGAGGAGGCAAGTGCGGTGCGGGGATTTTTGGAAAATGCAGATTCCGGGCGTTTTGTTTTTCATCGTTCCGAGAGTCAGAACCCGGTATCCGGGCCGGTCCTTTTTGGCCTCGCTTCACGCTCTGATCCCGAGAATTCTTACCAATCGAATGAATAGCTTTGCAACTGTGGTTTTAGCGGGTAAGGATGTGAAAAATCCATGACTGGACTGCTTCGCACAACACTCTATTTTTTTCTCCCGGTCTTCGTCGGGCTGGCCGCTTATCATACCTGGATGGAGAACAGGCCATCTGCGGCGCAGCAGAAGCTGGCCTTTGCTGAGGAAAACGCCGAGATCCTCTCCGAGGTCAGGGAGACTGTTGACCGACATCTGCAAGAAGGACGCGAAGGCAGCCACAAAATGCCGGAGCCGCATGTCAACAAGGGGGTTTTGATTGCCGAGGTAATCGACGAAAACGGCCTTATCTTCCGGCTGGTTGCCGAGTCTATCCTCGATTCGGGTTCGTGGACGCTTGTGCCCACCGCGGCGCCCGGTTCCTCGTACGCGGCAGTGCATCATTTCGAACTCCAGCCTGCTGGTGGGGCTTCGCCCGTTCCCGTCATTTTTCATCGGGAAACGCTTTATCAATCGAGTGGGGATCTAGCCCGCCTGAACATTTATCTTCAAACCAAATCCTTCCAAAGTGATGAATGAATGCCCGATATTCCGGTGGCTTTCGGGACTCGGGATTTTCGTGGGATTGATCGCGACAAATCTATCGAGCGCAACTCCGGGAAGCAGTACCACCGAAAGCATGAGCGGTTTCGCCGAGGCGATTCGACTCGAAGAGCAGCTCTCCTCGGAGGCCCGCGCATGGGAACGCCAGAAGCGGCTCCTTGAGAACGAAATCGAAGTGCTGCGATCCGAACTGGCGGAGACCCGGCGGAGGACCGAATCGATCCGATCCGAACGATCAGAGGCCCGAGAGAGGCGAGAAGAACTGCTGGCCCAGCTGAAGGAGGAAGAGTCCTCGGCCCGGGAACTGGCCCAACTCGTCGGCGAACTCGCCCCTTCTCTCAACAATCTCCTGGCCCGGCTCCCTGGTTGGGCTTCCGGCGCAGGCCCGTACCCCGAGGGCATCGACCCCAGCGAGTCTCCGATTACGGTTCTGCGCCTTCTTCGTGAGATCCAGGCGGAAAACTCGCAGATCGGCTCACGTACCCGGGAGATCACCGATCCCGAATCCGGGGAGACCTATCGGGTCGATGTTCTCTCGTTCGGACTCGGGGCCGGGTTTTTTGCGTCTGAGGATGGTGCCTTCGGGGGGCGCTTTGTCTATGACGGGGAGAATTGGAACCCGGAAATAATCCTCCAGTTTTCGGAGCGGATTCGCCATGCGATTCAGCAGGAAAAGGGAGCCGCAGAACCCGGGCTGACCGATCTGCCTATTTCCATCGAGGGGCAACCATGAAATCCGGATTCTTCCCAGCAATCGTACTCGCTTTCCTGTGCGCGACTGCAAGCGTCGCCCCAATCGCCGCCAGAGGCCTTACGGAGATTGCCGAGCAGGGGCGAAGCGAGGCCCGGAGCGCCCTGTCGGCCCTGCGGGACTTTCGACTTCAGGTGCAGTCTGAGCAACTCCCGCTGGAGCAAGAGATCCGTAGCCTGCGCCAGGAGCTCGAACAGGCTCGCAATGAATTGAGAAAACTCCGGGAAGCGGGCGATTCAAACGATGTCGCCCTCGCGGATCTCGAAAAACAAGTCGAGCGCGCGGCACTGGCCCGGAGCACCGCTGAGACGCTGATCGACGAGCTAATCAACGAGCAGTCGAGGGCCGTTCACAACCGCCTTGATCCCGAATTTGACGCCCAGTTTCGCAAGTGGATGGTGATGCCGGATGGATCAGCGGGGATCTCTGAGTCTGCGCCCCTCCTCGCCCGCATGGTCCGCCACCTGAACGATTTCATTGGCGGAGGCACTGTTCCTCTCACCATTTACTCGGTCGAGGGAAGGAAGATCCAGGGAACTGGGTTATTCATCGGGCCGCTCGTTTATTTCGACAACGGGGACCAGATCGGCATCGTCGACACATCCGATCCTTCCTTCCCACGATTGATCCCTGCGTCCCCGTCGGAGTCGCAAAAGATCCGCAACGCGATCCGCAATCGAGCCGGACTGCTCCCTGTGGACGCGACGGGTGGAGCGGCCCTGGCGATCCGTAAAAGTTCTCCCGATCTTCTCGGAGAAATCGTTCGCGCCGGAATATGGATCTACCCGATCCTGCTGGCCGCCGCAGTGGCCCTGGTAGTCGGATCGATCAAATGGATCTCGCTGGCCCGCACCCGCAGAGCCGTCCAGAAAGCCCAGTCCCGGTATCCGGAAATCTGGCACTCGCTCGACGGCAAGAAACAGGCTCGATTTCTTCAGCGGCAACCAGCCCTGCTCCGTCCGTTTTGGGAAACGCTCTGGAACACCCGCGACGCCGCCCCCGATTCCCGCGAGGATCTCCTCTACGCCCGCTTGATCGAAATCCGGCTTCGGCTCACCCGCGGCCTCGCAGCTCTCTCCGTCATCGCCGCCACGGCCCCCTTACTCGGCCTGCTCGGAACCGTCACCGGGATGATCACCACCTTTCAAAGGATTACCCTTTTTGGAACCGGTGACCCGCAAAACCTCTCCGGAGGGATCTCCGAGGCACTCCTGACAACCAAGTTCGGGCTTATCGTGGCCATTCCCACCTTCTTGCTCTACGCTTACCTCTCGAGGCGGGCACAGGGGACGGTGGCGCAGCTGGAGTCCTTTTCCCGCCGATTCGAAAAACCCTCTCCAAAGGAATCCTCCGAACCGTGAACCAGCTCATCGAAGAATCATGGACGATCTGGCGAGCGGGCGGACCGCTCATGATTCCGCTCGCCCTACTCGCCTTCGGCCTGTTTTACGCTGAGACCCGTCTTTTCCTGCAACTCCGCCGCCAGGCGAAATCCCTTCCCGAGCCAGCAACCGCCTCCCCGTCCTCGATCCCCCGCGCCTTCGAATCGATCCGCGAGCAAGTGCTCCAACCGATCGACCGGAAGATCCGGTTCTACGGAATCCTTGTCGGAGTCTGCCCTCTGCTTGGACTGCTCGGGACCGTGGCCGGAATGACCACCACCTTCACGGGCATGGCCCAGCCTGGCACCTCCAATCTTTCCCACGAGGTGGCCGGGGGCGTCTCCGAAGCCCTCGTCACCACGCAAGCGGGCCTCCTTGTCGCCATCCCCGGGATGATCCTCCTCTCTTTTCTTCGCCGCTGGCGCGACCGCATCGCCCTTCGCACCTTCGCCATGGAGGCAGAGGCACTGGAGGCCGGCTCCCGCCCGCAACCCGAAGCCCCCTGTCAATCGCCGATCCCATTTACTGCCCCGTGAAACGCCGTCGTTCCATCAGCGAAGAATCCGAAGGAGTCCTCACCGAGGAGAGCATCAACGTGTCTCCACTCATCGACGTTGTCTTCATCCTTCTGATTTTCTTCATTGTCACCACGGTCTTCGTTCGCGAGACCGGAATCGATGTCGAGCGACCCCGTGCCGCCAGCTCCTCGGAACTCTCACGCGAGGCTCTGCTGATCGCTGTCGACGAAGAGGGCACTGTCCACTACGGAGGTTCTCCCATCGACATCCGCTCTCTCCGGGGCACGGTGCGCCGCTTGCTCCAGGGCGATCCCCGCCCGGTTATCATCCAGGCCGACCGCAGAACCTCGACCGAGGACCTTGTCGCGGTCATTGACGAAGTCAGTCTGGCCGGTGCCGAGTCCGTCAACATCGCAACCCGGGCATCCGATGGTTAACGCGAAAAATGTCGGGGATCGATTGATACCGGCACTGGTGGCCGGAGGATTGACCTTTCTTCTCTTCCTCCTCTTGCCCTTGTCGCGGATGCTCTCACCCGACCCCGATGACGAGAGATGGAGCGTCCGGGAAGTCCGCACCGCACCCGTTCCGCCCCCTCCCCCGCCGGAACCCATCGAGCCGGAGCCATCCGTCTCGCCGACGCCGTCGACCCCCGACCTGCGTCCCGCCCCCAAAGAAATCACCCTCGAAGCTTTGCCCGTGGCTCTCTCGGTGACACCGGATGTCGATCTGGTTTCCACCCCCGCCATCTCGGAACTCGCCAGCGGATTTGACGCAGGAGAGGAGATTCGGCGCTTCAGCTTTGCGGATCTGGAAGGCGGCCCGCGTGTGCTGAGTGTCCCGCCGGTCTCCATACCGATACAGCTTGCCCGACGCGGATTCGGACGCGGGCGGGTCGTCTTCTCGATCCGCATCCGCACCGATGGATCGGTCGAGGTTCTTGATGTGGTCGAGAGCACTCACCCCGAATTGATCGAATCCGCCCGGCGTTCGGCCTCACGGGCACGTTTTGAACCCCCCGAAATCAATGGACAACCGGTCGAGGTCGAGGGAAACTGGCCTCTCTTGATCGACGCTTCCTCACGATGAAATCGATCCCGCACAGTCTCATTCTCTTCACCCTCCTGATTGCCGGAGGTCCAAGCTACGGCCAGGACCTGGAGCCGGTCGAATACTCTTGGGCAAACCCCGCCTTCCAGGAACGTTTTCTCGGCACCTTCGGCGTACTCAGTGACATTGAGCCGCGCCTGAGTCCGGCCGAACAAGAGTTTCTGCGCGAAAAGGTGCTCCCGCTCGTTCAGAGCAAGCCGGAGGAGGCAGCGCGACTGGTCTCCGCCCGCCTCGAAGAATCCACCTCACCCGCCCTCTACTTCATCCTCGGCAACATCCTCCTCCAGCAGAATCAGCTCGAAAGTGCCCGCCAAAACCTCCATCGCGCCCTTTCCCTCTTCCCTGATTTTCGCCGCGCCCACCGCTCCATGGCTTTGCTCGAGGTTCGCGAGGACCAATACGCACAATCGATCCCCCACTGGATCAAAGTCATCCGGCTGGGTGGAGGAGACGACCAAAGCTACGGACTCCTCGGCTACGCCTACCTCCAGGAGGCCCACTGGATCCCTGCCGTCCGTGCCTTTGAAAACGCCCTGCTCTACCGCCCCGACAGCCAGGATCTTCGGCGGGGACTCGTCCATGCCCTCACCCAATCCCAACAATCCGAGGCCGCTTCCTCGATTGTCAAGGACCTCCTTGATGAAGACCCCACCGATCCGCAGCTTTGGCGCCTCCTGGCCAATTTCCACCTCGAGCAAGACCAGCTCCATCAAACCGCCGCCGCCCTCGAGGTAGCCTCCCGGATGGCCCCCACAAGTGCGGACACCCTTTTCCTTCTCGGCGGGGTTTACACCAGCCTCGGCATTCCCTCCAGGGCTCTCGCTGCCTACGAGCGACTTCTCCAGATCCCCGCCTCCCGGATCGAGTTCGCCGAGGCCTTTCGCCCGGTCGAGATCCTCCTCCAGCAAAGACAGTGGAAAGAAGCCATGCGCTATGCCGCCCTCTTGCGGGAGACGTTCGGGCGCGATCTTGATTCCGAACAGTCCAACCTGGTAAACGCCGCGATTGCCACCGCCCGCCTCTACGAAAACCCTACTCCCGAACTCGCCAAAACCGCAGAAAACTACGCCGATCTCTTTCCTCTCAACGGCCTGCTCCATCTGGCTCTGGGCGATTACCTCGTCGAGGCCGACCGGGTGGACGAAGCTTTCCTCGCCTACCGCCGCTCCGCCTCAACCGACGACTTCCGCTACGAGGCCAAGCTCCGGCTCGCAAACCTGTTGGTGACCGAACAACGATACGACGAGGCGATCCTCCTCTTTCGCGAATTGCAGGAGATTCAATACAACCGCCGCGTCGCCGCCTTCCTCGCCCGGCTCGAAGAACTCCAGCTCAGCGAGGGAAGTTAATCCTGCGGCCCCGCCCCTTCCCGCACCGCCGCAAAAAGGTTCCGCAGGCGCACGGGATCCTTCACGCCAGGGGAAGCCTCGACTCCGCTGTTCACATCAACCTGCGAGGCTCCGCTGACCCGCAGGACTTCACCCACATTCTCCGGGCTGATGCCCCCTGCAATCACGAATTGGCACCCGGGGTAACGGCGAACAAGTTCGGCGAACGCCTCGCCCTCCACTCTCCTACCCGTACCGCCCATCCGGTCCGGCGCGAATCCATCAATCAGAAAAACCTCCGCCGCGTCAATCCACGCCTCCTGAAACTTCCGCGGGTCGGCAAGCCTGGGAGCCAGCCACAACCGTTCCGCTCCGAACCGCTTCGATGCCGAAACCGGGTCAAACCCTCCCTGCGGATCGAAATGAACCTGGACAAAATCAAACCCGCGATCGAGAGCCGATTCGACCTCTTCCGGGGCAGGCTCCACGCTCACCCACACCCGTCGACCCTCCGGGATTTCGGCCAAAAGGGGTGCTTCGCTCCGCAGCTCCAGGTAGCGGGGCGAGGCGGGATGCCCGATCACCCCCCCGAAGTCCGCCCCCAGCGCCATCGCCGCCCGGGCATCCGCCGGGCGCCTCAGACCACAAATCTTGATCAAGACCCCCATCTATCTTCCCAGACTTGAAGCCAGCGCGTCGACCAGAGAGTCAAGGCTGGCCTCCGCAGCCTGCGCCTCAAGCGGAATCCCCGCACCAGCGAGGGCCTCCGAAGTCATCGGGCCGATACTAAATGCCTTCGGCACCCGGGCACCCTTCCGAAGCTGAAGATGAGAAGCCTGATCCACAAAAGCCTCCACCGTGCTCGCACTCGTAAAGACAATGGCATCGGCTCCCTTTTCCCGAAACTCCGCCGCCTCCACCGATTCGGTCAGATCCCGCAATCGGGTCTCATAAACCTCGGCAATGTCCACAATCGCGTGCCCATCCTTCTCCAGGATCAGCGGAAGATTCTCCCGATTCCGGCTGCCTGACACGACCAAAACGCGGGCACTGTCCAGGCTCCCGGTTTCCACCAGTGCCGTCCCCAGGCTCTCCGCACTCGACTCCGCCGGGAGGAGATCCACCCGCAGCCTGTGCGCCCGCACCTCCTCGGCAGTGCCCTTCCCGACACAGGCGATCCTCGCAAACGCAATCGCACGAATATCCTCACACTTTCCGACCAGTTCCGCAAAAAAGTGCCGGACTCCGTTCACACTTGTGAAGATAATCCAGTCATAAACTCCCGGCTGTTCGAGCACCTCCTCAATCACTCTACGGTTCCGGGTAGGAACCACCTCAATCAAAGGCAGCTCGACCACCTCCGCCCCGCGGGCCTCCAGGAGCGACGCAACCCCCCCGGCCTGATGACGCGCCCGCGTCACACAGACGCGTTTATTCTCCAAATCCAATGACATAGAACCACCCTACCCCAAAAACAGAACCCGTTGCCAGACCAATATTGTTGCACACCCCAGCCCCCATAGAGCGCTGGAGTCCAGAGCTGTATGTCCGCCAGGGGCGTCGCTTGGTAGGCGTTTACGAGGCGACCGGATGGGACCGTGGACCGCCGGAGAATTCCGTCCGTTCCCGCGCCCACCGCGACTCCGTCGCCATCGACGACTACCAGTCGGTCGCCCATCGGGAATTCCCCGTATTTCGCCGCCGTCCAATATTTCGGCAACCTCGGGTTTTTCCACGCCACCGAACTAATCGGCACCTCGGTTCGTCCTCAGGCACCGGTCAGTTTACGCAATACCCAGTGGTCGAGGGCACTGCCCTACCACGATGTGCTGAACGCTCTACCCCAGGAGGCTACGCAGAATCAAAGTTCCGCCGTCCTCACAACGGAAGTCGAAACCTTCTGGCGGCAGCGCACCCTCGCCGAGTTCGGCCCCGACACAGTAGAGGGATTCTCTTTGGCTGCCGACGGCCAATTAACGCGTGGAGACTACCTGAATGCTCTTCTCAAACACTTGCAAAAAAATTAGCTCAGAGTACCGGGCGATTATTTGGTGAACAAAACACAGAATCATTCGGCAAAAAGAAGATGGCATGGAAGGAAATAACGACAATCAAATGTCCGATCGGACATTTGATTGTCGTTATTTTATCGGGAGAGAGAGATGGCTGGATACAATTCGGGGCGATTTGGCTGATTCGCTCTCTTCAGGCCTGGCGGTCCTCATAGCCTTTCGGAAGCAGCTCCGAGGGAACGGCGGTGACGCTGCTTTCCAGCCAAGCGCAGCGAGGGCTTCGAGCGTTTGTTCCGTCTTCTTGAACGGCGGTGACGCTGCTCTCCAGCCAAGCGCAGCAGGAAAGCCGAACCGTTTCCACAGGAGCATCTTAGGTGGGCACTTGTCTGAATCAACCCACCTACGTGGGGCAATGGCTTCAGACTTGGGTGGCCATCTGAGCAGAAACCAGGACGGATCGCCGGGGCGCAATACCCGCCCGAAGAAGCGGATCTAATTGTCTCGGCAAGCATAGATTACAGAAGACGGAATTCGCCGAAAACGTCGTTGCACTTCCGCGACAGCGATATAACGCTTCCGAATAGTTTTCATTAAATAGAATAAGGATAAAAAATGAGTCCCATCGGATTATTCCGCACATCACTCGCGAAGAAGTTCGTGATGGCCCTCACGGGCATCATCCTGGTTGGCTTCGTGCTGGGCCACATGCTGGGCAACCTCCAGGTATTCGGCCCGCCCGAAGCGATCAACAAGTACGCCTACTTCCTGCACAACATTCTCCCGTGGGAAGTGCTTTGGGTGGTCCGCCTCGTGCTTCTTGCCGCTGTGGTGCTGCACATCGTTTCGGCGGTGTTGCTCGTGATCGACAACCGCCGCGCCCGGCCCGAGACCTACGAGCGCCAGCAATACATGCAGGCCTCGTTTGCGGCCCGCACGATGAAGTACTCCGGGATCATCGTCCTCGCCTTCATTATCTTTCACCTGATGCACTTTACGGTGAGAAACATCGACCCGGCCTATCAAAATCTCCGCTTTGACCTCGACGGCAAAAACGCTCATGACGCCTATGGGATGATGATCCTCGGCTTCTCCAACATCTGGATTTCGGCCTTCTACATCGTCTCGATGGCACTGCTTTGCTGGCACCTCTCCCATGGGGTCTCGAGCATGTTCCAGTCTATCGGCTTCCGCAATGAAATCTGGCGCCGCCGTCTGAACCACTTTGCCCTCGCCTTCGGCCTGCTGATATTCGCAGGGTTCAGCATCATTCCCGTGGCCTCGATGGTCTCCTGGTACGGGGGACCGGACATCGTCTACGGGTCCGAAGTTCGCCAGGCCACAGAGGATTGGGATGGAAAATCCCCGATCTACATTTCCTACCCCGAATCGGCGAAACACTGATCCGCGCAACGCAAAGGAGTAAAAGTCATGGAATTGAACGCAAAAACACCCACAGGTCCGCTTGCGGAGAAGTGGACGAGCCACAAGACGAAGATCAAGCTCGTCAACCCCTCCAACCGCCGCAAGTACCACGTATTGATCGTTGGATCCGGCCTCGCCGGGGGAGCCGCCGCCGCCTCGCTGGCCGAAATGGGCTACAACGTGAGCTGCTTCTGCTACCAGGACAGTCCCCGCCGCGCCCACAGCATTGCCGCCCAGGGCGGCATCAACGCGTCCAAAAATTACCAGAACGACGGGGACAGCACCTATCGCCTCTTCTACGACACGATCAAGGGGGGCGACTACCGCTCCCGCGAGGCGAACGTTTACCGGCTCGCCGAGGTATCCGGGAACATCATCGACCAGTGCGTCGCCCAGGGCGTGCCCTTCGCCCGGGAGTATGGCGGTCTTCTGGCCAATCGCTCCTTCGGGGGGGCGCAGGTCAGCCGCACGTTTTATGCCCGCGGCCAGACCGGACAACAGCTCCTGCTCGGTGCCTACCAACAGCTGAGCCGCCAGATCGGTCTCGGCCAGGTCAAGATGTACAACCGCCACGAGATGCTCGACCTCGTACTGGTCGACGGCCACGCCAAGGGCATCATCACCCGCGATCTGGTGAGTGGAAAGATTGAGCGCTTTGCCGGCGATTGCGTCGTTCTCGCCACCGGCGGCTACGGAAACGCCTTCTTTCTCTCCACGAACGCCCAGGGGTGCAACGTCACCGCGATCCAGCGCGCCTACCGCAAGGGTGCTGGCTTTGCCAACCCCTGCTACACGCAGATCCACCCGACCTGCATCCCTGTCCATGGCGACCAGCAATCGAAGCTGACCCTGATGTCGGAATCTCTCCGCAACGATGGCCGGGTATGGGTGCCCACCGAACCGGAGATCGCGAAAAAGATCCGCGAGGGCCAGATGCACCCGGGCGATGTGCCGGAAGAGAAGCGGGATTACTTCCTTGAGCGCAAATACCCCTCATTCGGAAACCTCGCTCCCCGCGACATTTCCTCGCGGGCTGCCAAGGAAGCTTGTGACGAGGGTCGCGGGATTGCCACCACTGGCCTCGGCGTCTTCCTCGATTTCCGCGACGCCATCGAGCGCTTTGGCAAAGACACCATCGCCGAACGGTACGGGAATCTCTTCGACATGTACAATCGCATCACCGGCGACGACCCCTACACCACCCCGATGATGATCTACCCCGCCGTGCACTATACCATGGGTGGCCTCTGGGTGGACTACAACCTCGAGAGCAACCTGCCCGGACTCTTCGTGGCCGGCGAGGCCAACTTCTCGGACCACGGGGCCAACCGCCTGGGAGCCTCGGCTCTTATGCAGGGTCTCGCCGACGGCTATTTTATCCTCCCCTACACCGTCGGAAACTACCTTGGCGAACAAGGCCTGGCCGCCGCCGGCAAGGTCAAGACCGACGCACCCGAATTCGATGAGGCAGAGGCCGACGTCCGGGCGCGCATCGAGAAACTGCTCTCCATCCAGGGCACCGAGAGTCCCCGGAGTTTCCACAAGCGCCTCGGCGACATCACCTGGTCCAAGTGCGGCATGGCGCGCGATAAAGCTGGCCTGGAAGAAGCCATCCGCGACATCCAGGCCCTGAAAAAGGAGTTCTGGCAAAACGTCAAGGTCGTCGGAGACGGCGACGAGATCAACCAGGAACTCGAGCGCGCCGGACGGGTTGCCGACTTCATGGATTTTGGCGAGCTGATGTGCCGCGACGCCCTTATGCGCGAAGAATCCTGCGGGGGTCACTTCCGTGTGGAACACCAATACACCGAGGATGACGAGATCGTCCAATCGGGTTTCCTCTCCCCCGGGGAAGCCAAGCGCAACGACGACGAATTCGGATTCGTGGGCGTCTGGAAATTTGAAGGGGAGGACAAGGAACCCTCCCTCCACAGAGAGATGCTCGAGTACGAAGAAGTTCAATTCACCACCCGCAGCTACAAGTAATTCGAAAGGAAACGAACTGATGAAACTTCACCTGAAAATCTGGAGACAAAAAAGCGCGGACACCCCCGGTGGATTCGCCGGCTACGATCTCGATGACGTCTCGGAGGACTCTTCCTTCCTCGAAATGCTCGACATTCTCAACGAGCAACTCATCGAGAAGGGCGAACCACCCGTAGCCTTCGACCACGACTGCCGCGAGGGCATCTGCGGCACCTGCTCCATGGTCATCAACGGCCAGGCCCACGGCCCCGAAAAGGCGACGACCGCGTGCCAGTTGCACATGCGCCATTTCAACGACGGCGACACCATCACCATCGAACCATGGCGGGCCAAAGCCTTCCCGGTGCAAAAGGATCTGATCGTCGACCGCAGTGCCTTCGACGCCATCGTGCAGGCCGGCGGTTTCATAACTGCCCGCACTGGCAGTGCCCCCGATGCCAACGAAATCCCCATCGGCAAAGAGGTCGCCGACAAGTCCATGGATGCCGCCGCCTGCATCGGCTGCGGTGCCTGCGTCGCCGCCTGCCCAAACGGATCAGCGATGCTCTTCGCCGGAGCCAAGGTCACCCACCTGAACCTCCTCCCGCAGGGCAAGGCGGAGCGCGATCGCCGCGTCCTTTCGGTCGTCCATGCCATGGACGAAGCCGGGTTCGGAAACTGCACGAACTATGGGGAGTGCCAGGAAGCCTGCCCGAAGGAGATCACCCTCGACGTCATAGCCAAGATGAATCGGGACTACGCCCTGGCCTCGGTGCGCAGCTTCTTTTCGAAGGCCAGTTGATCCGGTGCGGGTGAGGGATACGGGCGCAATTTTTTATGCGCGGTAAGTAGAAGTGGCTTCCAGCCGCTTTCGCTCCCTAGCAAGCGGCAAGATGCCGCTTCTGCCTTGCAGAAACCCCGCACAAAAAATTGCACCCGAGGGATACCCGTCAGGCATTATAAACTTCCCCGTGGTGGAAAATTCTGCTTCGTTGACGGGGCTATGAACAAACCGCGCGGAATCATTCTTCTGGGAGCGACCGGAAGCATTGGGGCGAGCACCCTGCGAATCCTCCGCGCCCATCCGGATAAGCTGCAATTGGTGGGTGTGGCGGCACATTCCAGTGCCCGGGAGCTGGCCGAAATCGTGCGGGAGTTTGCCGTGCCCCATGCCTGCTTGACCGATCCCAACGCAGCCGACACAGCGGTGCGGGAGAATCTCTTTCCCCCGGGCTGTGAGCTGCTCACGGGCAAAGAGGGTCTTGCGACGATCGCATCGGAGCCGGAGGCCGCAGCGGTCGTCGTCGCCGTCGTCGGCACTGCCGCCCTGCGCCCCACCCTCGCCGCCATCGAAGCGGGGCGCGATATCATTCTCGCCAGTAAGGAGATTCTGGTCCTGGGCGGCACCTTTGTCACGGAGGCCGCCCAGCGGGCCGGTGTTCGCCTCTTGCCCGCCGACAGCGAGCACAATGCCATCTTCCAGTGCGTCGAGGGGCATCCCACCGCCCTCATCGAGAAGCTGATCCTGACTGGCTCCGGAGGGCGTTTCCGGGACCGCGATCCGGCCACCCTCGCCGCTGTGACCCCCGAAGAAGCTACCGAGCATCCCAACTGGTCCATGGGGCCAAAGATCACTGTCGACTCTGCCACCATGGCCAACAAGGGACTCGAACTCATTGAGGCGCACTGGCTGTTCGGCCTCCACGCCGACCGCCTCGATGTCGTGCTGCACCGCCAGAGCATCGTCCACTCATTCGTCCAGTTCGTCGACGGGTCGATCCTGGGACAACTCACCCCCCCTTCCATGACCTTTGCCCTCCAGCATTGCCTCCTGCATCCCGACCGGGCCGCAGGAGTCGATAAGACCCTGGATTTCTCCGAAGCGTTCTCCCTCGACTTCGCGCCCGTGCCCCCCGGGCGCTACCCCTGCCTCGATCTCGCCTACCAGGCCCTCCGCTCCGGTCCGATCGCCATGGCTGTCTTCAACGCCGCCAACGAGGTCGCCGTCGCCAATTTTCTCGCCCGCAAAATCGGCTTCCCCGAAATCCCCAGAGCGATCGCACGCGCCCTCGAAACCTGCGACTCCACTCCGGTGAATTCCCTCGAAGATCTCCTCGCCGCCGACACTACGGCCCGGAGAATCGCGACTCAAAAATAAGAATCCCTTCGGTTTGACGAGATCAGAGAGCGGAGAGACGATCGGCGGCCCGCCGGAGGGCGTCGTCCGTGGTCTCCCAGTCGATGCATCCATCGGTGATGGAGACGCCGCGTTCCAGCTCGCCGAACGGGCGGGGAAAGGGCTGGTTTCCGGCCTTGAGGTTACTCTCCAGCATGGAGCCTATGATGGCACTCTCGCCAGCGACCCTTTGCTCAATCACATTGCGAAAGACTGCGGGCTGGTGCTCGGGTTTCTTGCCGGAGTTCGCATGGCTGCAATCGACCAGAATCGCCGGCACCAATGAGGCTTCTTCCAGGCTCGCCCTCGCCCGGGCGATGTGCTCCGCCGAATAATTTTGCCCCCCAGAGCCGCCCCGCAAGATGATGTGGCAATTGGGATTTCCCTTTGTGGTGACCGAGCACGCGTGCCCCTCGGGGTCGATTCCCAAGAAGGTCTGCCGCTCGCTTGCGGCTTTAATCGCGTTGACGGCAGGCTGAACCGCCCCGGAAGTCGTGTTCTTAAACCCGATCGGCATCGAAAGGCCGGAAGCCATTTGCCGGTGAGTCTGCGATTCGGTAGTGCGCGCACCGATCGCCGCCCAACTGATCAGGTCAGCGATAAACTGCGGGGTGATCGGATCGAGGAACTCCGTCGCGGTGGGAAGGCCCTCGGAGAGGACGGAAAGCAAAAACCGGCGCGCCTTGCGCAGGCCCTCCGGCAAATGACAGGATGCGTCGAGGCGTGGGTCCATAATCAACCCCTTCCAACCGACTGTCGTGCGCGGTTTCTCAAAATAAACCCGCATGACGACATAGATCTGGTCCTTCACTTCATCGGCGAGGGCCGCGAGCTTCCGGGCGTATTCGAGGCCCGCATCGGTGTCGTGGATGGAACAGGGTCCGACGATGACCAAGTGCCTCGGGTCGTCGCCAAAAATGATCCGGTGAAGAGTGTTCCGACTCCGGCGGACAAATTCCTCGATTGGGTCGCTGGCCGGAATCTCCGCGCGTAAACCCGCCGGAGAGGGAAGCGGTCCAAAAGTTTCGACATTGATGTCGGTGGTTTGCTGCAAATGGGTCTGCATGAGAGAAAACCCTGAGACTCACCAGCCAAGGCCCCTGGGTCAAGGCGAAGTGAGGACAATTTCGGTCCCGAATGGGCGCAATTTTTTATGCGGGGTAAGTAGAAATGGCTTCCAGCCGCTTTCGCTCCTTAGCAAGCGGCAAGATGCGGCTTCTACCTTGCAGAAACCCCGCACAAAAAATTGCATCCAATACCCAAAACCGGGTTTCTTTTTACTGGGCGTGCCTAAATAGACCTGCTAGGGGTACCATCGTTTTTGGATAGGAACAAAGGTCAGACTCGGGGGGATTTTCCTCGCCTGCGGCTACGGGGACTCTCCTTGCCATTTTATTGGATCGTCTTCCTCTTCGGTCCGGTTGCGCTGCTGCTTGCGTTGATTGGCTGGGGGGTCTGGAACGGGGTGGGAACGACGTTGCGTGACCGGATGCAAGAGGATGTGGAACTCATCGCCCGCTCGATCCAGCGCCCCATCACCTATTCTCTGGAGCGAGGACGCCCGGGAAGCGTCATTGACACCCTGAAAGCAGCTTTTGTTTTCGACCGGTTATACGGAGCGTTTTTGTACGACACCCAGGGGAATCTTCTGGCCAAGGCCGGGGAGGGGTCTCCAGCCTCGGGAAGAATTGCCCGATTGACTGAAATTGCCCTCCGGGACGATTCGGGGGGAGGCTACAATCTAGCCTCGGGAGACGAGGAGACATTTTCGTTTTTTGTCCCGCTGCGGACCGCAGCCGGGCAACGAATCGGGTTGCTTCAGGTAACCCGCAGCAAGGAGGAAATGCAGGAGGCACTTGCGGCGATCCGCAACCGACTTCTCCTTGGATATGTTACAGTATGCGGTCTCCTCATCCTGCTTCTGGTAGTCGTGCATGAAACTTTTTTTGCCCGCCCGTTGCGGCGGCTCCAGGCGACCATTCTGCGCATTGAGACTGGGGTAAACTGGGACCGGGCACCCGCACTGGGTCCACGGGAATGGACGGAACTCTCCAAAGGGTTTAATCGGATGCTCGATGCGATTGAAGCCAGGGAGCGAGAAATCTCGCGCAAGGAAATGGAGGGCCGCGATCTGAGGAGACGGCTGAATGAGGCAGAAAAGCTGGCAACCCTGGGGGAGATGGCCGCCTCGATCGGACACGAGATCGGAACGCCCTTGTCGACCGTGGACGGGATCGCACAGCGTGCTCTTCGCCAAACCGGTGAGGATCCGGCTCGCAAGCGATTCGAGGCGATTCGCGAACAGATTCGCCGGATCGAGGATTTTGTCCGGCACCTCCTCACTCTTGGGCGCAGCACCGGAGGTCAGCCTACAGCCAATCTGGTCGAAGCTGCGCGGATGGGGATACATGACCTCGAAGACGACGAGCAACGGGAAGCGGTTTCGCTGGAGGCCCCCTCGGAATGGGAATCGATTCGGGTGGGATCCGACTCGCTTCGACTGCGGATCGCCTTTCGGAATCTTTTGGAGAACGCATTGCGATCGCGCGCCGGCACCCAGGTTCGGATCGTCATCGAGCGAGGCGATGGCTACGCAATCTGCCGGATCAGCGATGACGGACCCGGGGTTCCTCCCGAATTGCAGCAGCGAATCTTTGAACCGTTTGTCTCCGGGCGGCCCGACGGCACCGGAGTGGGGCTAAGCCTGGTCTCGCGCATCGTCAAAGAGGCCGGGGGGCAAATCTCCCTCGACAGCACGCCGCAGAAGGGTTCCTGTTTTACTCTTCGCTTTCCAATCGCATCGCCCTCATCCGCATGAACAAACGGAACTCCCAACCACCCGCCGCCCGTATCCTCGTGGTTGAGGATGACCAGGCCTTTCGGGATCTTCTTCATGTTGAGCTGGAAGAGAAGGGGTTTGAATCCGTTGCTGCAGGAGACCTGCAGGAGGCCCGGGAGTTATTGGCTGCGACCCCGGGCGGAATCGATCTCATCCTCTCGGATCTTCGCCTCCCGGACGGTTCGGGTCGGGCACTCCTTGCCGAGGTCAGGCAGCTCCCGACCGCCCCGAATTTTATCGCTTTGACCGCATTTGGAACGATTCAACAGGCGGTCGAACTCCTCAAGGAAGGAGCGGATGACTTTCTCACCAAACCCCTGGATTTCGACCAGTTGGGAATCGTTGTGGCCAGGGTCATCGAGCTCAGACGGTTGCGGACCGAGCTGAGTCGTTTGCGGGAGAGAGATGAGGTTGGAGGGTTTCATGGGATTATGGGAGATAGCCCGGCCATCCGCGAATTGATCCATTTCATCATGAGGGTCGCTCCCACGGATGAATCAGTCCTCATTCTGGGCGAGAGTGGCACGGGCAAGGAGCTGGTGGCCCAGGCCGTTCATGCCGAGAGCGAGCGTGCAGAAAATCCTTTTGTGCCATTAAACTGCGCGGCGATCCCGGCTGAACTCATCGAAAGCGAACTCTTTGGGCACGAGGCGGGTGCTTTTACAGGGGCCCAAAAGGCCAAACCGGGTCTTTTTGCCTCTGCCTCCGGCGGAACGCTCTTCCTGGACGAAATTGGGGAGATGCCGATCCAGCTCCAGGCGAAGCTCTTACGAGTTCTCCAGGAAGGCACGATCCGAAGGATCGGGGCTCAAAACGAGATCTCGGTCGACGCACGCATTGTCGCCGCCTCTCATCGGGACTTGCGCGAGGAAGTTCGGCGCGGCAATTTCCGCGAGGATTTATTCTATCGCCTGGAGGCACTCACCCTGACTGTCCCGCCCCTGCGCGAACGCGAAGGCGACATTGAGATCATTGCACTGAGTCTACTGGATCGGCTCGCACGGTCGATGGGGAGAAAGGTCAGCGGTTTTGCCCCGGAGACCCTGGCGGCACTACAGAAGCATCCGCTTCCCGGGAACGTTCGGGAACTCGGAAATCTGATCAAGAAAATGCTGGTTTTTGCCGAAGACCACACCGTGCTCGGCCCCGAACTGCTGCCGGAGGGCTTACGACCACCGCAAACCTCGCAGGATGACGCAAAGGACCCGGAGGCTTTTTGCCTGCGAGGGGAGATCCTTCCGATGGATGAAGTTCGGCGCCTTTATCTCCTCCATGCCCTGAAACGTCTCGGCGGGAATAAGAAATTGACGGCGGAAAAACTCGGCATTGGACGACGCACCCTGTACGATTTGCTGCCCCAGAAGACGGACGAATCGTAAAAATCGTTTCGGGACGGTTTCTGCCCGAACGGGTAATGGAACTCGGCTAAGGCCTAAATCGAAATCGCTATCAACCCCTTTTTACTGTATGGATATTGCACATGCGCGGTTCCTGCCCAGAAAAACTCCGCGGTTGCGATGGATCGATTTCGTCTCTTTATTTTTTATGCTCTTTATTATAATGATCTTATAAAACCCAAGAAAGAACTGGCACGCCAAATGTTTATGGCGAAGTCTATGAAAACGAAAAAAACCAACAATCGAATCCCACTGGGATTGAAACACTCGCTTGGAATCGCCGCACTGGCCGCTGCGTTCCTGAGTCCGGCGTTCCTATTTGGTCAGGCCGGGGGCTACTCGCAGCCTGCGCCACCGCAGTCGGAAGGCCAGGCGGAAGGTACGGATGCGCGCCAGGTTCAGCAGAAACTGGCTCAGGTCCAGCAGGAGTTGCAGAAGATCAACAACGAAGTCAATTCGGTGAGAATGGAGGCGGCAGCCCAGCCAGAGGTGGAGAACGCACTGTTGACCTACAACGAAACCTTGACTGAGGTGATGATCGAAAATGCGCCCGAGAAGTCCGACGCAATCGAGAAGCGCGGGGATCTCTTTGAGAAGATTCTCTCCTCCCGCGATGCCGATGAGGCTGATCAACAGGAACTTCAGGAACTAAACCAGGAATTCCTGAGCCTAAACCAGAACCTTCAGCCGGAGTTGAGCGCGGCTGAACAGAGTGAGAAAGTCGCGGAAGCCCGAACAGACTACTCCGAGAAGCTCACCGAAGCGATGGTCTCGATCGACCCGGATCTGCAGAAAAAAGCCAATCGGCGGAATGAACTGATGCGGGAATTTCAGGCTCTACAACAACAAATTCAAGGCTAGTTGTCAGCCACACAGCGAAGCCTTGCTAGCGTCGGGAGAAGTAGCACTCAGGTGCTGCTTCTCCTTTTTTTTTGCCCGCGCTGCGGTTCCGCAGCAGGGGGAGAATGGCACTAGTTTAAGCAGAGATCGACCTCTTACTCGTAATCATACTCGTAATCGTAATCTCTATTCTTGAAATCACAAATCATTGCTCATCAGTTGTTTGGATTATTATTATGATTAAGAGCACGATTATGAGCTTGAACGGAAACTCCCTTAAGCTAGTGACATTCCAGCAGGGGGACGCTACCGCGAATTTCCGGGCCATCTCCGCGCTGCTGGTTACATTCGGAAGGATGCGGAGGTGCCATTGTCGCTTGCCTTCGTCGCCCAATGTTCAATGATCGCCATTTCTATCTCCACAACACCTGATGTTCATACCGAGACCCACCCGAGAGGAATTTCGCCAACTCGCCGCCCAGGGGAACCTGATTCCGGTGCTGGCCGACTTTTTTGCCGATCTGGAGACTCCTGTCTCTGCTTACGCGAAGCTGGCTGCCTCGCGACCCGCCTTCTTGTTCGAGTCGGTTGAGGGAGGCGAGAATGCGAGTCGTTACAGCTTTCTCGGCTGCAACCCCAGGAAAATATTTGAAGCGCGCGAGGAGACGACCACGATTCGCGAACGAAACGGGCAGGTCCGCGAGATCCCCACCCCGTCCGATCCACTCCGCCTGGTGGAGGAGGAGATGGAACGTTTCCAACCTGTTGATATCGAGGGTCATCCACCGTTCGTCGGCGGTGCAGTCGGGTTTCTGGCTTATGAGTATATTCACCGGATCGAACCCACGGTGCCGCGGGCGGAGGAGGACGCGCTGGATTGCCCCCTGCTGTATTACGCGATGATTGATTCGCTAGTCATCTTCGACCGGGCCCACCAGAAACTGCTGCTCTGCGCAACGGTATCGATCGACGAAGCTGAGGACCCTGATGCCGCCTATGACCGGGCACTCGGCGAGTTGGGAAATCTGGCGAGCATGCTTTCCGCCCCCAGCCCTGCCAGCCTTCGTCCGGTGCCTGCGGAACCCACTTTCGAAATTCCCGCGGGGAACTTCAAGCGGGGGGACTTCGAGCGAGCCGTCGCAGAGTGCCGCGAATACGTCCACGGGGGGGACATTGTCCAAGTTGTTCTCTCCCAGCGCTTCGAGAAAGCCTATTGCCACGACCCGATCGATCTCTATCGCACGCTGAGAACGATCAACCCCTCCCCCTATATGTTCATCCTGGAAACGGGAGATTTCGCCTTGGTCGGAGCCTCGCCGGAGGTCCATGTGCGGCTGACCGGGCGGAAGGTGGAGATCCGTCCGATCGCAGGGACCAGGCCGCGCGGCAACGGAGCCGACGAGGATTCGCAGTTCGAGAACGATCTCCTGGCGGACCCGAAGGAGCGGGCGGAGCACCTGATGCTCGTCGACCTGGCCCGCAATGACATTGGCCGCGTTTGCACGCCGGGAAGCGTCCATGTCCCCGATTTCATGTCCATCGAACGATATTCCCACGTGATGCACATCGTCTCCCAGGTGGAGGGGGAGCTGGCCGAGGACCGGAATGCCTTCGATCTTCTCCGGGCGACCTTTCCGGCGGGCACGGTCAGTGGTGCCCCCAAGGTTCGAGCCATGCAGATCATCGCCGAGAAGGAGCGCACCACCCGCGGCCCCTATTCCGGCGCTCTCGGATATTTTTCTTACGACGGGAACCACGATTCCTGCATCGCGATCCGCTCCGCGATGATCCGCGACCGAAGAGTGCTCGTACAGTCGGGCGCGGGCCTCGTGGCCGACTCCATTCCCCGGAATGAATTCGAGGAAACGATAAATAAAGCACGAGGACTCTTGAAAGCAGTGGCGATTTCGGAGATAGTGGAGGATGAAAACGCAAATCCGCCCGTCGACAAAAACGTTTCCCCCTAACCTCAGTGCCATGGCTCCCTCCAAAAAAAGCACCACCCGGACCGATGAATCGGCCAGCCAGAACCCTGAGAAGGAGGAATTTCAGGTGCGGCGCTCTGTGGAAGCTTACGAAGACACCCCGGAGGATATTCGGAACCTGCCCGCATCCGAAAAGAGTGCCCTGAAGATTTATCTCCAGGAGATCGGGAAGACTCCATTGCTGACCCCCGAACAGGAAGTCTCGCTCGCCCGGCGTATCCAAAAAGGCGACGAAGAAGCCCGCAACCAGATGGTTCAGGCCAATCTTCGACTGGTAGTCAAGATCGCCCACGATTACAACAATTTCGGGCTGCCCCTCCTCGACCTGATCAGCGAGGGGAACATCGGCCTTGTCAAAGCTGTCGAGCGATTTGACCCGGACAAAGGGGGCAAGCTCAGCACCTACGCAGCCTGGTGGATCAAGCAATCGATCAAGCGGGCCTTGGCGAACCAGAGCAAGACCATCCGCCTACCCGTCCACCTCGTGGACCGGATCGCCAAGATGCGCAAGGTCACTTCAGCCCTCGCCGACGAATTTGGCCGCGAGCCCAACGATGACGAAATCGCGGCCGAGATGGGAATTCCCGTGAACAAGGTGGCGCACCTGAAGTCCGTTAGCGTCCGCCCCACCTCCCTCGACGCCCCGATCGGCGACGACGAGAACACCAACTTTGGCCAGCTTATCGGCGACGAGAACGCCATCAGCCCGTTTGACAACCTTCGCACCAAGACCCAGCGGATCGATCTCGACGAGATTCTCGACGACCTGGAGGATCGCGAAGCTCAGATCATTAAGCTGCGTTTCGGCGTTGGCAATGAGGGTCCGTTGACCCTGGAGGAGGTTGGCGAGAAGTTTGATATCACCCGCGAGCGCGTGCGCCAGCTCCAGAATATCGCGATTAGCACGATGCGCCGCAACATGATGAGCCGCGAACGCCAGCGTACCGCCGAGGAAATTCAGGAAGAGACCCTGGAAAGAAAGCGGATGCAGGTGCTCCACGAGTTTTACAAGAAAACATTGGCCAAACAGAAAAAGTGACCGAAAAAAACGAAACCACACTGCCGGACTTTCTCCGCGACCTTCTGGACGCGCGCTCCCCTTCCGGCTACGAACAGGAGATTCAAGCGGTATTGGACCGGACCATGGAGCCGGTCGCCGAGAGCTACGCCAAGGACACCCTCGGCAATCGCATGGCCGCCGTAGGCGAGGGAAACGATCCCGTGCTGATGCTCGCCGGGCACATGGACGAACTCGGTTTCATCGTCAGCTACATCGACGACAAGGGCTTCGTTTCCTTTCAAACCGTGGGCGGGCACGACCGCATCATGATCCCGGGCCGCCGCGTCCAGATTCTTTCCAAGAGCGGTGAGATCACCGGGGTAACCGGCAAGCGGGCGATCCACCTGATGAGTCCCGAGGACCGCAAGAAAATCCCCCAGATTCACGAGATGTGGATCGACATTGGTGCCTCCTCCCGCGAGGAGGCACTGGAGCGCATCTCTCTGGGTGATCCGATCGTCTATGCCCACAGTTACGAACCGCTCTATGGCTCAGTGGGCGTGGCCCGGGGCTTCGACAACAAGTCGGGATGCTACGTGGTCAACGAGGTGGTCCGCCGCCTGGCAGTCGCGGCGAAAGATTCCCTGAAGGCCAAGGTGGTCGCGGTCTCGACCACCCAGGAGGAAATTGGCACCCGGGGAGCCATTCCATCGGCTTTCGCGGTGAACCCCCACTTCGGCATCGCGGTCGACGTCGGTCACGCCACCGATCACCCGGACTGCGACCACCGCAAGATCGGGAAATTTACCCTCGGGGGCGGTCCAATTGTGTATCGGGGAGCTAACATCAACCCCCTCGTCTTCGAACGCCTGGAAGCCTGCGCCGCCAAGGCAAACATTCCCATCCAGGTGAAAGCCGAGTCCGGACCGACCCCCACCGATGCACGCGCGGTGCAAATGGCCCGCCAGGGTGTCGCCACCGGGCTGATCGGGATTCCCCTTCGCTATATGCACACGCCGAGCGAGGTAGTCGACCTGAACGACGTCGAGGCCTGTGTGGAGCTGATCCGACACTTCGCCCTTTCCCTTGAGGCCGGAGAACGGGCCGACTGGTAGGAGCAGCTGAATGAACAGCATGACGGGATACGGGTCCGGAAGCGCGGACACCGAAGGGCTTCATGTCGAGGCCGAGCTTTATTCTGTAAACCAGCGCGGCCTTCAGGTGCAGGTCCACGCCCCGCGCGAATGGAGTGGACTCGAGACCGAAATCACCAATTGGCTCAGGGAAAGAATCTCCCGGGGCAAAATAAACGTCAGCCTCCGCCTCGCCCGGTGCAGCGGAAATGGCACCGAGGGCGCCAACTGGGACGAGATTGACCGCCGGGTTTCCCTCTTCCAAAAAGCCGCAGAACGACATGGGGTCCAGCAACCCCTCTCCGCCGAAGTGCTCTACCGGATTCTGGCCGACAGCGAACGCGAGTCTACCGCACCCGATCCGGAACTGGCCAAAGAAACCATCTTTGCCGCCCTGCAAACGGCCGTGGAGAGACTCCTCGCCATGCGGGCGGACGAAGGGTCACGTCTGCGGGAGGAGTTTTCCCTTCGGGTGGGCCTCATCCACCAAGCCCTCCAGCAAATCATCGTCTTGGACAAAGGCCGGACCCGGCACCACCGGGACGCCCTCCTCGCCCGCCTGCGTCAAATGGACCTTGAATTCGATATTACCGATGAACGGGTCGCCCGGGAGGTCGCCTTTCTCGCCGACCGCAGCGATATCAGCGAGGAGACCGCTCGCATCGAAATCCACCTGACCGCCCTGCGCGCAGCCCTCGAAGTCAGGGACCCCATCGGACGCAAGCTCGAATTCCTCCTCCAAGAACTCCACCGCGAATTCAACACCGTCGGCTCCAAAGCCAGCTTGGCCGAAATCTCCGCAATCGTCATCGAGGCCAAGCAAGAACTCGAAAAACTCCGCGAGCAAGCAGCCAATGTAGAGTGATCCGCCGGGGAGTCATCGAAGAAGCTTCGATGCTTCTCGGATCGAATCCCGTGAGGCATTGGCCAGAATCAAAAATTTAAGCGGAATCGGGCTGGTCCACCCCATAGAGTTACCTTGGTCCGGTTAAGAACCCAGCCATTCCGGTTCCACGAGCAAGGTTTGGCGAAAATCGGTTATTGAAAGCGGCAGTCGACGCATCTTCATTTCGAGCAAATTGACGGCCACCCGCCCGATCGTTTCGAGCCGCAAATGCATCCCGACCTTTCCTGCAAAGGGCGGAAGTGTGTGCAGCGTGCAGACCGGTCGCTTCCGCGCGGGAGGCCAAGCCGTTTGCATCTCGATCGCTTGTTTTTCGTTGATCGTGACGATACAATCGGGGCGGCTCGCCTTGAGGCGGCGGAAGTCGGAGGCGATTGGACGCTCCCCAGTCGTCACGACGGATATTCTGGATTGAGCAGCAATATTTTCGGCTACGAGAGCCGCTCCGAGGATACTGTGATCGGAAACCAGTTCCCGCTCCACGGGGAGAAACAAAGTCACTCGCTTATATGCTTCCAACAAACGACGGCAGGTTTCCTTTACCGCAAGACGCAAATCTGGACGCACCATATCGCCGCGCACTTCTCGTAAGAAACCGCAATGCACGATTGGCGCGACTGATTCGTCGAAAAAGTCCTCCTCAAGCGGTGTGCGGGACTGGCCCACAATGACGCCACGGATACCCCGACTCTGTATGATCCGCCGGAACGCCTCCGCCGAGGGAAACGTATCCATAGCGAACTGGGTTACACCATAGCCCAACAACTCGGCCTGCTGGCGGATGCCTTTCCCATAAAGCTCCAGCTCGACCTCCATTCGCTTCGGGGGATCCGTAAGAAAGCCCAGCATGATCCCCTCGACACTGCGCCGCCCCTGCCAGCGACTGGCCGCTATACTGGCCAGCGCGGGGTCGGGGCGGTAGCCCAGCCGTACCGAGGCTTCCCTAACCCGCGCCCGGGTTGTCTCCGGAATGCGCGGGTGGCCGCCCAAAGCGAGGGAAACGGTTGAGACGTCCAAGCCCAGTTCCCTTGCGATATCCCGCTGCGTGATCCGGTTTTTCATGCCGGAAAGGATCACATCGACCCGGCTTAGTCAACGGTATGAGCAATCGGCGACTTCATTTCCGGCGCAGGAAGATTATTCAAAGGGTTTTCTCAAATAGAATCACCCTCAAAACACACGACTATGGCTACCTACGGAGAGTTCAACGACGCCGAGCGAGAATACATCATCCACCGTCCGGACACCCCCTTGCCCTGGCTGAACTACCTGGGGCAGGATGACTTCTTCGGCCTTTGCACGAACTGCGGCGGCGGCTACACCTTTTACCGCGACGCCAAACTGCGCCGCCTTACCCGCTACCGCTACAACGAAATGCCCTACGACAACAATGGGCGTTACCTCTACATCAAGGACGGCGATTCGATATGGAATCCGACATGGAAGCCAGTGCGCACCGATTTGGATCACTACGAATGCCGCCACGGCATGGGTTACACCCGATTCATCGCGGAGAAAGACGGCGTCGAAGTCGAGGTCCTGTTCTTCATTCCAAACGGCGAAAACGTCGAGTGTTGGAAAACAACGGTCCGCAACAAATCCGGTGCAAAGAAGGACATCCAGCTTTTCAGCTTTATCGAGTTCTGCTTCTACGAGGCCCTCAACGACGCCACCAACTTCCAGCGGACCTTCTCCATCGGCGAGGTGGAAGTGGAAGATGGTGCGATCTATCACAAGACCGAATACCGCGAGCGTCGCGACCACTACACTCTCTTCGCCTGCACGCGTCCGGTCGCGGGCTTCGACACGAACCGCGACGACTTCGTCGGCGTCCACTGCGGTCTCCATGACCCTCAGGCCGTGCTCCGCGGCAAATCGGGCAACTCCATCGCCCACGGATGGAACCCGATCGGTTCGCAGTGCATCGAACTCGCCCTCGAAGCGGGCGCGGAGGAATCCTTCACCTTCCTCCTAGGGTATCTGGTCAACGATCCGGACAAAAAGTTCAGCTCTCCCGGCGTCCTCAACAAAGAAAAAGCCCATACCCTGATCGAAAAATACCGCGACCCGGTACAAGTCGACGCTGCCTTCGAAGCGGTCCGCAAACGCTGGGAAGATCTCCTGAGCGTGTTTCAGATCGAGAGTCCAAGCGAGCCCATGAACCGCATGGGCAACACCTGGAACCAGGCCCAGTGCATGGCCACCTTTAACCTCAGCCGCTCCGCCTCCATGTATGAAAGCGGTATTGGCCGAGGCATGGGCTACCGCGACTCCAACCAGGATCTGCTCGGCTTCGTCCACCTCGTTCCGGAAAAGGCCCGCCAGCGCATCCTCGACATTTCCGCCACCCAACTCTCCAGCGGCCTGTGCTACCACCAATACCAGCCACTCACGAAAAAGGGCAACGCCGACATTGGCGGCGGGTTCATGGACGACCATCTCTGGCTCATCCTCTCCACCTGCGCCTACATCAAAGAGACCGGCGACACGGGCATCCTGGAGGAAAACGTCGGCTACGCGGACCAGCCCGAAGAGGCCAAGAAGGGCAGCCTCCTCGACCACCTCGAACTCTCCATCCGCTACTGCATGGAAAACCTGGGTCCCCACGGCCTCCCCCTGATCGGCCACGCCGACTGGAACGACTGCCTCAACCTCAACTGCTACTCGACCGAGCCTAATGAGTCTTTCCAACTCGCCGGCCACGGCGCGGGCGACTCCGTGGCTGAGTCCGTCATGATCGCCGGCCTCTTCCTCGTCGCCACCGACCTGCTGTCCGGGCTTTACGATTTCCTCGACCGGGAAAGCGACGCCGAGCGCATCCGCAGACAGTCCAAGCAGATGCACCAGGCGATCGACGCCCACGGCTGGGACGGCCAATGGTTCCGCCGCGCCTACGATGCGAAGGGTAACCCGGTCGGCTCCGCCGAAAACGACGAGGGCAAGATCTATATAGAGAGTCAGGGCTGGTGCGTCATGGGCGGCGTCGGACTCGATGACGGCCGCGCCCGCCAGGCACTCGACAGCGTGCATGAGCACCTTTACTTCGAGCACGGCTGCGTCCTCCAGCAGCCGACCTACTCCGAGTATCACGTCGAACTCGGCGAAGTATCGAGCTACCCCCAAGGCTACAAGGAAAACGGGGGCGTCTTCTGCCACAATAATCCGTGGATTCAACTTTCCCTTATGAAGATCGGCGAGACCGACCGTGCCCTCGAGTATTACCACGCAATCTGTCCGGCGGCGAAAGAGGACATCATCGAAACCTACCGCAGCGAGCCCTACGTCTATAGCCAGATGATCGCGGGCAAAGACGCCGCCACCCCCGGCGAGGCCAAGAATGCCTGGCTCACTGGCACCGCCGCATGGACCTTCCTCAGCGTTAGCCAAGGCTTCTGCGGCATCCAGCCCGACTATCACGGACTCCGCCTCGACCCCAGCCTTCCCGCCTCCTGGCCGGAGATCAAGGTCACTCGAAAATTCCGCAGGGTCACCTACAAAATCACGATCCAAAATCCCGACAAAAAGACCAACGGCATCCGCCATCTGGTCGTCGACGGCGAGACCATCAAGGGCAACCTCCTGCCGCTCGGCGAAGCCGGCTCAGTCGTGGAGGTGGCCGCGACGATGTAACACCCAGGAGTCCCAACGGAGCAAGGACATTCCTGTCCTTGTTCGAATGGCACTTTGTTAAGGAAGAGATAGGGGTAGGGATGGCGGGATTAACCGCCACCCCTCCCTCCGAACCGGACGT
>CAZWFJ010000020.1:0-31448 GCA_964633135.1 uncultured Puniceicoccaceae bacterium
CTTTGACCTGGTTCCGGTGCCGGTGGTGCGCCCCAGCCATTTTCAGGATGTGCTCTTGGGCTGGCGAGTTTTGCGGGGAAAAGGCTATCGGCGGATTGGTGCGATTTTCCCGTCGGGGAAGGACTTGCGGGTGGAGAATCTCAGGCGCCTGGGCGCCTGGGCGCAATGCCAGGAGCAGGTGCCCCCGGAAGAGCGGATCGCGGCCTATACCTTTGATGTGCGTGACGAACGCACGCTAAACGACGTGCCCGCCTGGGTGGAGCGGGAGAGGCCCGATGCCCTTTTTGCCCTTCTCGGTGGAAATCTTGACCAAATCATGCCACGCTTGAAGAAACCTCTGCCTGCGGCGGCCCTCATGGATCCCAGTCGCCGCTATCCCAGCGCACGGCAGGACGAAGGGGTGGTCCAAGACGAAACCGTTCGTCTCATCAATCAACTCGTGCGCTCTTCGAGTTACGGCCTACCGCCACGCCCCGTGCATCACGTCGTGTCCCCGGAATGGGTGGAGTTCTGAGTTCGGAGTTCGGAGTTCGGGGTTCGGAGTTCTGAGTTCGGAGTTCTGGGTTCTTAAATCTTGTAATCCTAATCGTGCTTGTAATCGCTCCCTCCATCAGAGATCACTGGATGGGGTGACAAAAACGGGCTCTTATGAAACTTACCCTTGGTCGGTTAAGTGGTTTGCGGCAGGTTTCCGGTATGGAGAATCTGGGGCGTGTTTTTATCCGTCCAGGGCAGGCGATAGTCCTGATTCGGATAGAGGTCGAAGTAGTTGTCTGGAATGGCGCGTTCACCATCAAGATCCAGACAGACGCCGTGGACGAACACAGGGCTGCGGAAGATCGCTTCGTTGTTTTCTACCGTTACGGTGACCTTGGGATTTTGTGGCCAGTCCATGTCTTTCCAGAAAGCATCAAATAGCTTGGCCCGGCGAAGACGGTTCCGGCGGAGTCACTCAAAACCGCAAAGGCCATCATGCGCTCGCGGTCGGTATAGTCGCTTGCGGGGAAGGAGGCCAAGACAGTGCTGGCATTCGGTGCCAGTTCGACGCCAGCGGCATCATCTCGTCGGTATGCGCCCGCCATTTCGAAGATGCCATAACGGAGCTTTACCGACACAGTTTCGGCGGTATCGTTAATCCCAATGATCCGGATCTCATCAGCTTCTTCGGCCACCGCAAGCGCTATGGGTGCGAAGGACCGGCGGATCGGTTGAAAAGCTGGAGTACGGCGCAAGCCGTAATCCACGATGATCCAACTGCGCGTACAGGGCCACACATCATTATACATCCAAAAGACCGCTGCTGCACAATCAAACATCTTCCGCCGAAAAGCCAAGGCATACTCCGTCAATGCTGCGCCGTGAATGAGTCCACCCCAGTAAACAAATTCGTCGACCGAGCAAGACTCGCGCTCGCGTCCTAACCAGAATGGAAAAGCGTCCCCCCAGAGGGTGTTGTCACGTAATCGCCAACTGAAGCTGTGGACGTGTTCCTGCTCAGAGATCAGGCATGCGCGAACGGTGGGCAAGCTGTTCGGCCCGAGGAAACCACCTTCGAGCGGCACTCATTCGCCTATGATGACGGTAGCGCCTCCTGTGGTGCGGATTTGCACCTCGGGATAATCCGGGGTGCTGTTGTCTTTGGCCCGGTTGCTGCCGAAGTAATTGTATTCGGCGGTCGGGCCGCTAACTGGGCTGATGGTGGGGTCTGTCGGCGGGGTGTTGCCTCGATACAAGAGCGCCCATTCACCGGCGTCCAGGCCGGTGATGCGCCAGGTGTTCGGACCCATGGTTTCCAGCGCTACTCCTTCGGATCCCGTTATCCCCGGCGCTCCAGAAAAGTTTCCCCGGATCACACAGGGCTCGCCCGCCAAGCTGCGCACATGAGCCCAGGCTGTGGAACCGCCCTCGCGCACTGCGCTGATGCGAAAGGCACCTTCCGCCGCAAGATCGTAAAATACCGCCTCGGGCAGCGACGCGGGGAAGCCGGGAAATAGCGCGATGGCTTCCCCCTGCTGCTGTAGGAGCAGTTCCTGCGTCCAACCGGCTGAGGCATAGGCGGTTTCGGAGACCGGCCCTCCACCCTCACGGTAAGTCGCGTTGGGCTGGAACACGGTCAAAACCAGATAGCGCAGATGCGGATACGCTTCATCCGGGCGGTTCAGGCGGGAAAACATCGCTGAGGCACCGCCGAAGGTGTAGCCGGTGCGGTCGCCGCCCGGTCCAACGACAGTAAGGAAGTGTTCGAGGCTTTTCTCCGCTACATGCCTGTTCTGGAAGTCCGAAAGGTCGATAACGTTAAGATAGAGCGGCATGAGGTGGGAGAAGTGACGGTGGGGACTGTCAAAATCACGCGTCTCCGAAATTTTCCAGCCGTCTTCGTTGCTCGGATAAGGGGCAAGATTGGCGAGGATTTCTTCATAATTCGCCACATCCGGGTCGTTCAACTCCATGCGCTCGGCGGAAAAGATCAGCGCCTGCAGCAGGGCGCGGAACGTAGCCAGTCCATAGTTGGTATTCACCCCGCCACCACGTTCCGGGTTGAAATTTGTGGCTCTATCCTAACCTTGACTCTCGCTGCTCTCTTCGGGGCGTCCGCATCGGCTCAAGTGATCGTGGACTTCCGCGATGCCGATGGCAGCACTACGAACCCCTACGTTTTCTCCATCCTGGATGCCGACTCCGGCTTTGGTTTTGACATGGAGATGGTGATGACCGCCACGTTGACGGGCGGCACCGCCACCACCTTCTCACAATGGGCAGAAGCTTCCAGTAACCGAGGTCTCGGCATAGACGATGGCGATTCATGGGTAACTTGGATCGATACCGAATCATCCGCGTTTAGCACGGAAGGTGTCACCCTGACCTTCCGCGAGGCGGGCACCCTCAATCCGGTTGAAGTGGATCTCGGCACGGGCGGCTTGAGCATTTACCTGTTAGGTCGAAACAACGACACGCCGACCACCAACGGCAGCGATATCGGTGGGCTGACAACCGGTGATTTCAACACCGTGATTGCTTCAGCGAGCGGGTTGGACACGATCACGGCCTTCGCCAATGCTGCGAATGACAAGACGGTCTTTGCGCTCGACACGCTGGATATCAATAGTGCAGCTGTCATTCCCGAACCTTCGACCTACGCGTTGTTCGCCGGAGTCCTCGGCCTCGGTCTGGTCATGCCGCGCCGCCGCCGTAGTTAATCGGCCTAAACATCCACCTGACTGCAGCCGCATACAGGGGAATCTTTCTAAAAAAAAGGGCGCGCTAAACAGCGCGTCCTTTTTTTATTGCAGCGGTCTTCGCTCGCCTACGTTCACGCGTCGCCCCGATCTCATTTTTGACTCACCTCATGCCAAAGAACATCATCCTAATTCAATCCGATCAGCACCGGCGCGACTGGCTGGGCTGCGCTGGCGCGGACTTCATTCACTCGCCGAATCTCGATGCCCTGGCCGCACGCGGGGTGCGCTTTAGCCAGGCCTCCTGCAGCTATCCGCTCTGCGGCCCGTCCCGCATGTCGTTCCTCACCGGGCGACATCCCTGGCGCAACGGCATTTTTACAAATGACGAGAGTCTCCCAAGTCACGAGCTGACCTACGCCCACGCCCTCGGACTGGCGGGTTACCACACCGTGCTCTGCGGGCGCATGCACTTCTGTGGAGCCGACCAGCGGCACGGATTTCACCAGCGCATCTTCGGTGACTTCAACCCCGCCTACACCGGCGGCCCTTTTGCGCCCGAGATCGACAAACCCCTCCTGCAAGCGGTCACCGGACGTCGTCCCTCAGTCGAAATGGCCGGGGATTGCGAGAAGAACTATTTCCTCGATTTCGACGAGGGCGTCACCCGCGCCGCAGAGGAATTTCTGAGCCAATGGAGCGAAGCCGGGGAGGATGCACCGCCGCTCTTTCTGAACGTCGGCCTCTTCCTGCCGCACAGCCCCTTCAATGCGCCGGAGAGCTATGTCGCCCGCGCCCGCCAGCGGGCGGAGGAAGATCCTTCCTGGCTTGCCCCGATTCCCGCGCGAGCCGAGCCACATCCTTGGGAGGAGAATTACAAGGGAATCTTGGCCCTCCAAGACGCACAACCGGAGGAATTCCGCGAAGCCCGTATTCAATACGCCGCATTGATCGACTACCTCGATGAACGCCTCGGGCGCGTTCTCAAGGCGGCGGAGGCACTACCCGGCGAAACGCTGGTTCTCTACCACAGCGACCACGGCGAAAGCGTGGGCGACCTCGGCTTCGTCAACAAAGGCGCGATGTCGGAAGGCTCCACCGGTGTTCCGTTGATTGCCGCGCCCCTCCGCGAGAGCGACCGCCCGGCAGACTTCCCCGGCGGCAGAGTCGCCGAGGCACCCGTCAGCCTGCTGGATGTATTCCCGACCCTCGCCGAACTGGCCGGCGCACCGGAAATCCCCGGCCTCGATGGGCATTCGCTGACCGGTTTCTTCAACGAGCATACCTTTGGCCAAGCCGAAGCTGCGGCCACCGAACGCCCGGTCTTCACCGAAATGGAAATCTTTCACGACAAAACCACCCCCGCGCGGGCCGTCCGCCTCGGCAAATGGAAATACGTCTATTACCACGAGATGGGTCCCGAGCAACTCTTCGATATGGAGGCCGATCCCGGCGAACAACACAGCCTTGTCGGCGACCCTGCCCACGCTGAAACCATTGCCCGCCTGCGCGCCCTCGCCCTCGACGGGCAGTGGGATCCGGAGCGCATTCAGCGCGAGTGCTGCGATATCTGGCAACGCCTGCCCCTCCTGTTCCGATGGGGCCGCGAGGTCGGCCAGCCCCTCTACGGCTTCAGCGACACCTGGCCCGGTGAACCCCTCGAAGCACAAACCCCCGGCCCCTGGCAGAGCGCAAGCTGGTGGCTGCCGGGTGAATTAAAACATGAAACCGCCTCACCCGAAAAGGGCTGAGCCGCCGCTCCATGACCGTCGAATGGTAAGCTCAAAACAAAATAGCCTGCCCCTCCCCCGCCGAACAGGCTGTCCTCGACTTTCTGGACGCCAATCTGGAGAAGACCTACCGCGTTTCCGATCCGGAAAACCCCCGCGAGGTGCCGGTGCCTAAGTCCTTTCTGGTGCCGACTGTGGGCAAGTAGATCCATAAGAACACGATGCGGCGTTTGCCGAGCCACTTTCACCAGGCCTACTTTACGCGTTAACTTATGAATTTATCGCATCTGCTCTCTCTGTCTGTTTTTATGCAAATGTTATATAATAAAAATGGTGTCTGGCTGATCCCTGCGTTCCTTTTGCCGCTAAGAAGGGCGGTGCTAGGTTCGAAATCATCCACGTCACCCAACTACAACTACAGCCATAACCCAACCCCATGAAACACCATACCCCCAGGCTCCACAGAGCCGTTCACGTTGTTTTACTTTGCGTTTTCGCATTGCTTGCCCCTCAAATTTCGGCCCAGAACTACGTCTGGCAGGAAGACCAGGCGACGGTCCTCCCGCACGGCGATTTGCAGTGGGCACCCAAGCCCTTCGTTTACGAAGCCGGCTCGGTCGTCCGCTACATCGACTACGAATCCGGCAGTGACGCCAATGACGGTTCATCTACCTCCACGGCCTGGAAACACCATCCGTGGGATCCCAACGCCACGGGCAACGCCGACGCCCACTCGGGCATAACCACCTACGTCTTTAAGGGCGGGGTGATTTATCGCGGCAACATCCAAATCGAGGAGGACGGCCTGCCCGGTGATCCCATGCGCCTGACCCGCGACCCCAGCTGGGTGGCAACTAATCCGGCCATGGGGACGGACCTGCCCATTTTGGTTGGCTCGGATCGTTTGCCGGACAACTGGGTGAAGGCCGATACGCTCGACGCCGCGACCCTGAACGCCCGCATCCCGGAACCCGACAAGGTCTGGGCTCTGGACATCAATAGCTTGGTCACCCTGAACGCCGACGGCGAGGGCATTGAGTATGATGTTCCCGACACGCATTTCGACAAGACGATGGCCACAGGCGGTTCAAGCACCGGCAACTCTTTCGTCGGCCTGTTCCGGGTCAACAATGACTCTGCTGATACGATTTTTGTCGCACAGACACCTGATCGCCAACCGGGCAATGATAATTTCCAACTCGACTACTGGCACGCCTGGGACGGTAGTAAAACTTACACGGATCCGGTCAGTGGCGAGGAAATCGGGGGCATTTACGACGCTTGGCTACAGGATCCGAGTAACCCGGATGACTGGTTTGTCGGCGGCAATATTTGGCCGCAATACCCTTGGGCCATGGGCACGCCGATTTCTGTTTCCATGCCCTACGAGAACAGCCGAGGCGGTGTGACCGCCCCCTATTACAACCCGGCGGAAGGCACCTTCCGACAAGGTGCCCAAGGTGGTCTCAAGGCCAACGTTCGCTATAAGATCGACAACCTGCCGCAGTTCCTGGATACGGCAGGCGAGCACTACCTCGACCTCGACACTGGCATTCTTTACTACCGTCCCGAGGCGGGCGGAGACCCCAATACGATGGATTTGGAGCTCATTACCCGTTGGGGTTCGATCGGAAATGGAAAGAGCTATGGCGTGGGCTTCGCAAACATTGTCATATCGGGCCTCCGGTTCAGCTTTACACATGGCAATGTCATTGGCGTCGGTGCAGGTGGCGACAACTGGACTTGCGAGAATATTACCATTAAAAACTGCGAGTTTCGTGATATCGCTAATAAGGGCATTGCAGCAATACTAGCCGAGCACAAGGAATTCCAATACATCGACAACCTGCGCATCACGGACAATTATTTTGAAAATATCTGGACGCGTGCGATCGATATTGAGGACGGTTTTGGCTACAATGGCGACTTCGGCGAACTGGGCCATGTGGAGATTCTACGAAACAAGATATTCAACAGTGGCATCCAGCACAGTGACAACAGCCAGAGCGCCGTCGAAGCGATCAACCTGCGCAACCCACGCACGGCAGTGGTCGCGGGCAACATCGTCGAGCGCACTTTCGGCTCCGGCATCATGGTTTTCGGCGGGCGTGCGGGCACCTCGGCCCGCAATGATACCATTAAAGACATCCCGCTGACCCGCATTCTCATCTTCCAGAACAAGACGGAAGACACCGCCACCGGCAACAACGACTACGGCGGCATGAGCCTCTGGCAGAGCGGATCGACCTACGCCTACAATAATATCGTGGGCAACAGCCCGGGCCACATGCCGGGCGGTTGGTTTGGGGATGACCCGATAAACCTGAGCTACCCGCTCTACCTCGACGGCGCGTTCAAGATATACTCTTTCAATAACATCATCTGGGGTCGCACCACCGATCCCGCGGATCCCTACCGGAACATGAATCAGGCCTACTTTATGGTCTTCGGCTTCCTCAACGATTTCGCCAACAATACCGTTTACAACTTCGGCGAAGCGATGGGCGGCAGCTCCGGTGCGCGGCAGAACATTCAGGGTAACTTGATGGCCGAAATCAGCACTCAGTTTTTCCGCCATGCTCATGGTTCGCTGCCCTCGCAGATTGGCGGCGGCGACACCAACGACACCGCCGGAGTCGCCTCGCTTGCCTATGAGAACAATCTCTTCCACGGCGAAGGCATCGCCGGAGATGTAGCCTCCATCGGACAGGGTGCCGACAAGGACATCGATGCTGATGACTTCCCGACCATGCAGGATGAGATGGAAGCCTATCCCATTCGCCTCTATGGCTTAGGTGCCAAAGAAGTGGAGTTGCCGATTGCCAGCGGCGCACAGGGTCCGATTGATGACCTAGCTACCTCAAACGTGGACTTCCGCCCCAATGGTGGCTCGGCGGCCATCGACGGCGGCGGCACGCCCTTTATCCCCTGGGGACTTTACGGCGTGGTCGGTGAGTGGCAGTTCAACAAAAACCTCCGCGACCCGCAACAGGTGATTGATTATCATTGGTATATGAGCACTGCACATGTGGAGCGAGGCATATACCATTTGGTGCCCACCTTCACGCTCGAAGTCAATTCCGCGAGTGCCCCTGACTATGTCGCGAGTGAGTCTGAAGACTGGACGGAAGGTGCACTGCTCTTTGGCGGAACCCGACACGCAACGGTGACGGACGCTTCCATCAAATCCGATATCGAAGTCAACATCGTCGATTTTACAGATAATTGGAGTAAAGGAACAAAGGACATCGTCAAAGCGGCTCGCGATAACCCCGAGATCCTCTGGAACGTCCCCGAACCGAGCGGCGGCTACGATGCCGATGGTGACCCGGTCTTCGGCAGCGACCAACTTATGACCTTCCCCGGCCTGGAGCGAAAAACCCCGCACATTACCACACAAAACCTCCTCGTCGAGGCCATCGTGAGGGTGGACAGCGGCCAGATCGACGAGGCCATCGCCGGTAAGCACGACGGCAGCAACGGTTACCGCCTCTTCGTCGATAGCAACGGCAAGGCCGTTCTGGAAATCAGCTCCGGCGGCACGCACAACCAGGTTACCTCCAATACCTCGGTCAACACCGGCGACTGGGTGCATATCCTCGCCGAAGTGGATCGCGACGCCTCGGGCAACACCATGACGATCTACATTGATGGCGCGCAGGACGCTCAAGCCACCGGCGGTTCCATCACCGATACCGACAGCCTGGGCAACAGTGCGGACTTCATCGTCGGCGCCGACAATAGCCTCGCCAACAACCTGCACGGCGCGATGGACTTCCTCCGCGTCGCCCACGGCACCCTCGCCCAGGCCAAGACTACGATTGAGGAACTCTATACTTGGCAGACCGATGGCCCCGCCCGCTATGACCTCGCGGGCAACGCCCCCGTGGGTCAGCGCGACAGTGGGACTCTTGAAGCCACCAACCCCTTCAGCGTCAGCGGTCTGCAGGGCACCGTCGATGTCGCCACTGGTAACATCATCCTCAGTTGGCAGGACAACAGCACCGGTGAGGACGGCCTCCTCATCCAGCGCTCCACCTCCTCCGACATGAGCGAGAACCTGACCGAGTGGAATGTCTCCGGCAGCGATCTGACCACCTGGAGCGACACCACCGCCGCCAGCGGCACGATCTATTACTACCGCGTCTTTGCCAAGTTGGGTGCCGACATCTCGCCCGCTTCGCAAATCCTGCGGATTGCTCCCGGCACGGAAATGCCGGACCTGCCCGCTAAGATCGGCTTCGAAGTCGATGAAGCCAACAGCCAAATTCTGGTAGAGTGGGATATTCTCGATCAATTCAACGTCGAGAAACTCCCGGCCAGCTGGACCGTCCGCTGGACCACCACGTCCGGCAGCGGCTACAGCAGTGCCACCGGCTTGACCGAGAGCAAGCACACGATCACCGGCATCGACCCGGCCCAGACCTACCACATCACCATCGAAGCCATCAACGGCACGGGCAGCGCCGAAACCCAGGAGTTCAGCGTTCGCGAGGTTGAAGAAGACTTCAGCGGCCTCGCCGTAGGTGAGTTCCCCGTCGGCTGGAGCATCGAAGGTGCCATCAACGCATCGGTCACCGACAGCGCACCGCTCGCCTCACCCAGCGGCACACCCATAGTCGGCGCCGGCGGAAAATGGGACAGCGGCTACATCCGCTTCGATGACGGCCACGATATGCAATATTACCGAGTGGATGCCGTAATCAGCGCGGCGCAGGCTCTGCAGGTTTATCGCGCCGACAACGCTGCGGATCAATTCGACAACTTCTCCGTGACAGAAAAAAAGTCGCAATTGGTCTTCACCGGCAGCCGGACAATCGATCTGATTCCCGACGCAGGCGAAGTCGTTGGCAACGACCCCGCCATCGACGGGGGGCAGGAATTTTGGACGATGTCGCTCATGACAGGGCCCGCCAGCAACGGCGATCCAGCTTACATGAACATCTACATGCGAGTCTTGGACGAGACTGGAGCGAATCGGATCAACACGACCGATTCACTAATCGACGAAGTTATAGGCGACTGGGTGGTCATCTACAATGATGCAAGACCCAGCTCACTCCGTGAAACATTTGCGCTCTACTGCAAATCGGCAGGCAACAATGGAACTTACATCGACAGCCTGAATATCCTGCCCTTTGTTTACCCAGGAGTGACGTTCAATGCCCCCCCACCCCCACCGGTGGTTGAAGACCCGCTCGTTTACGAGTCCTTCGACTACACCTCAGCCACGCTGGGCAACAGCAACGGTGGCACCGGTTGGACGGGCGACTGGTCGGAAAAATTCGGCAATCCTTCACCTTGGAGTCAGAACGGATCCAGCCTGAGTTACGGCAGCCTGCAAACGGAGGGCGACGCCTACGGCGACCAAAGTTCGACCGCAGAGCCGCGAGCAGAGCGCGAATGGCTCGACGCGGTAAGCACTTCCTTCGATGAAAACGGGGGTACCATCTGGTATAGCTTCCTGCTGAAAGTCGATAATTTCAGCGGCGGCGGCTGGATCAACTTCACCGGTGGCAACACCTTCTCTCCAGGCTTTGGAATGAAGATCGAGTCGGACGGCGACCTCCTGGGGCACATGTCCCCAGGTCTGCCAACCCGACACTTCATGACTCCCTACAACCTAACGAGTGGCACCACCTACTTGGTGGTGGGCAAGGTGGAAAGCTCTTCGACCGCCGGTGATGACACCTACTCGCTCTGGGTCAACCCAGTCAGCGGCTTAAGCGAACCAGTTGACGGCAATGACGCCGCCTTCTACGACAGCATGACAGCCGACTGGGCCCCCAGCGGTAACACATTGGCCATTGAGTTTGGTGGCAATAATGCCGGGCAGTTCATTGTTGATGAAATCCGCATCGGCGAGACCTACGGTTCGGTTGCGCCGGGCTTATAACGAAACCGCAGGGTGGTATCCTTCAACAACCTCAAGCCCGCCGGAAAACCCGGCGGGCTTTTTTTTAACGTCATGAGGAGTCATTGGCCTCCTGAAACCCGTAAAAACTAACGGTCAGCCTGCCGTCAGCTGCCGCCGCATACCTGCTCTACTTATCTTTTTAGGATGATGACTGTAGCTCTTCCCGTGGTGCGGATTTGTTCAGAGGAATTGATGTCGAAGCCCGGTCCAGTTGATTTTTAGCTTTGAGAGCGATTACGATTACGAAAACGATTACGATTACGATAAGGACCGATTATCGACCAATGTGGGGCCGTCGTGCCATTGGGGATCGACGAGGAGAGTAATCGTTCGTGCGGGTAGGCCGAACTGGTGGCTACGGATGAGGCTATCGAGGAGTATGACGGTCTGGTGCCCCGCAGCTTCTTTGCACTGGGAGAGGCCGGCGACCGGGCTGGCGCAGGCATCGCGATCGAGGGCCACATAGCCGAGGGACTCGGGAATCTCAACGCCCTCCTCTCGCAGTCGATCCAATAGACCGCGAGTTTCGGCGAGCACGACATCGATGCGGTGTTTATCAATCCACTTGCGGATTCCTCCCAGGTCATTTCCTGAAAATACCGGCGGAGGGTTGGTGGGATACTTCCGCTTGAGTTTCCATTCGCTCTGGTAAGCACCGAAAAGCATTTCCTCGTTGCGCGAGGGCGTGGCGACACCGAGCTGGAGTCCCGGCCGCCGATAGCCGAGATCGTGCAGTTGGCGCAGGCAAAGGATCATCCCTCGGAAGAGATTCGGCGTCACGGTGGCGATTGGTAACTGGCGATAGCCGAAGGGGCCGGTCACCAAGGCCAAGTCGCTCACCTCCCCCGTCAATTCGAAGTCCGCGCTCTCGGGAGGACTCAAGATCACCCCCCGGATGCCCCTTGCGCGGATCACGTCGAAGGCCTTTTGCTGGGAGGAGAAGTCCCGCAGCCACAGGGAATCCAGGTGATAACCCAATGCTTCCGCCTGATCTTCGATACTGCGATACTTCAACGGATGCATTTCGCGGTCACCCAGATAGAGGATGGCCAGAGAGGAGTGAATGCCCTCCGGTGGGTCGCGCCAGCGATTGGCCGCCAGGCTCGCACGCACCGGGTCGGGCCGGTAGCCCATGTCCTCCGCCACCTTGCGAATCTGCGCCCGCCGGGCCTCCGGGATGCTCGGGTCGCCCCGCAGCCCGAGCGACACCGCCGTTTTGGACAAACCAAGAGCTTCGGCTATATCCCGCATCGTCACGCGTCCGGCGTTCTCCTTCATAGGGAAAGACTCGCCGATTTTTACCAGAAAGACACCTAAAATCCGTCTGGCTTTACGGGATAAGCTGCGGGGAGCTTGTTCGCACCATCCGTTTTGAGGTAACTTCCATCTCAAGCGCATATCCTGTGCGCCTTACACTCCAAAAAACACAATATCACAATCAATATGAACTCCATGAAACACTACCTAGCTGGCGCAAGCCTTCTGCTCGCAGTCTCCGCTACCTGCGGGGCCGCGATCGTCAATGCAGGCTTCGACTCCCCCCTGATCACCGACCTTGGTGGCGGGGGCAGTGTCACCGAATCCTCCAACACCGGAGAATGGTTTAACCAAGATGCCAACCCTGGCGCCTTCGGGTGGACCAATGACGACGGTTCGGGCGGCTTTCTCGGCTATGCTGAATTCAAAGATCCTGCCGCCTTCCGCGGCCTGGTTCAAGTGGTGGAAGACAATGGTTCAACCACTGGCATCAACCCATTCTCCTTCGACTGGTCGGCCGAACTGACGGATAGCGACAATTCGTTCTCTTTCACCTATCAGATCTACGGCTTCGCCGACACGGATAACTTTACCATCGATCTGGGCGACGGCAACGGCCTCCCCGGCGGCAATGACTCCGGGCTTGCTGGCAAGGAACTTGCCTCTGGCACCGTCTTTACCGGCACGGTCTCCCAGACCAGCTTCACCAACTTTTCGACCAACGTCGATTTCGGCACGGGTTTCGACAAGTTCGCCATCCGCTTCGTTGGCGGAGAGGTAACTGACTCCTACAGCTACCTGCGGGTGGACAACGTCTCGGTCATCCCTGAACCATCGACCTACGCCCTGGTTGCCGGTGTGCTCGGCCTCGGTCTGGTGCTCCTGCGTCGCCGCCGGTCGTAAGCCAGTCCGCTCGTTCTTGTGTCTGCACAATAAACGAGCCAGACCTCTTTCAGGCAAAGGCGGGTGCGAGCAATTTCTCGCATCCGCCTTTTTCATCACAAGTCACGCCAACCCTAGCGAACCCCGAACCCATGCGCCACTCATACTCCAGTCTGATTTTCGTCCTGATCGTCTTCCTGGGTTCTCAAATATTACGCGCTGCGGAAGTCGCTCACGGCGACTTTGACGAGGGCCTTCTGATAACTACCCTGGGGGGTGGCGGAGTGGTCACTGAGAACAGCACCGCCGGCACTTGGTTTACCCAATCCAACCAGTTTGGCTGGTATAACAGCCGAACCGACAGTGCCGGAACGGCCGAGTTGATGGATGGAAATGCTGCAAGGGGCCTGGTGCAGATCATCGACGCCGCTTCCGCGCATACCGGCATGCACCGCCTGCGTTTCGACTGGCAGGCTGTCACCGACGATCCCAACGCGACCTTTCGCGTGCAGGTCTATGGTCTCCCCGAGGGGCAGACTTTCACCCTCGACCTGGGCGATTCCGGGGTTCTCCCCGGTGGAGACGATGGCGGCCTGGCAAATGTGCTTCTCAGCGAAACCGTTTTGTCCGGACCGAAGGAGCAACCCGGTTTCACGACCGAACAATACCTCTTCGACATCGGCGCGACCGGCTACCCCAGGCTCGCGGTGCGTTTTACCGCCTATGACATGCCGTCCACACCCGGCGGAGCCGATGCCGAACCGACCGGCCAGTTCTTGCGCATCGACAATGTATCGCTCCTTGCAGGAGCGCAGAACGATGCCCCCATTGCTCAGCCGGATGACTTCGCCCAGCCCATTCTGGTCGGCGAAAGCGTGCTGCTCGATGTCCTGGCCAACGACAGTGATCCCAATCTGACCGACCCGCTCAGTCTGGCCGCCATCACCGCTCAACCCGCAGTAGGGGTTGCTTCCATTGATGAAGGCAAAATTACTTACACTTCTCCCGCCGATGCGGTCGAGCAGGCGGTTTCCTTTCAATACACAATTACCGATGGCCTGCTCGAGTCTGATCCCGCCACAGTGTCACTGCAATTGGTGACCCCGGGCGGTTCGCTGGATTCGGATAACGACGGCCTGCCCGACGGCTGGGAAATCGCCACTTACGGCAATCTGGATGCGGACGGGACCGGCGATTTTGACGGTGACGGGGTCAGCGATGGTGCCGAATTTCGGCTCAGCCGGGATCCGGCCCGGATCGACCGAGCGAACCTTTCCTGGCAAGAGGGTTTCGAAGACTGGCCCGTCAGCCCGTTGGAAGATTCGCCCGGCATGCTTTCGCTACCGGGGGCGGCGGACTCCGGAATTACGAATGGCGTTGGCGCGGGTGATCCACCCTCGCGGGCCTTGGTGTTGCGCCGGGGAACTGGGGCGACAAAGGCTGCTGTCGCGCAATACCTCGACACCGGTTACCATCGCGTGCTCTGGACCCAGCTGACTGCGAAACTGCCCGCCGCCGCGCCGGGAGATGCGCCGCCCAGTCCTTCGCTGAAAACGGCGGTGCTGTTTTACCTCCTTGATGACGGGGCCGTCGCAGTCCTGAACGGCGATACCTGGCAAATGCTGGAACTCGGCCTCGACACGAGCGTGGCACATACCTACACGATTCGGCAGGATTTCCCGAACCACCAGTGGAAATTATGGGTCAATGGCAACCTAGTGACACCGCAGACACTGGATTTCGCCTATCCGGTAAATAGCCTGGACGCCCTGCGACTGGAAAACGAGACGGCGGATGATGCCGTTTTCGATGAGCTTTCCATCTCCCCAGCGGCTCCTGGCGGTCTCTCCTCAGTAAACGGCTATTGGAATTGGGCGGGGAGCATCGCCTGGAACGGCGCGGATGATTCGCCCGAAGCGGACCCCAATCATAATGGTCTTACCAACATCGAGGAATATATACTGGGCATGGCAACGCCACATATCCAAGGGGAAAACCTTCCGCGGATTACGCTGTTGTTTGACAACGGTATTCTTACCCTTGTTCATCCGATCAATCCTGATGCCGAGGACGCGCACGCCTGGATCGAAACTTCGACAGATTTGAAGACTTGGCGCCGTCAGGCCTTCTCTCGTGATCAGATCCGGCTGGCATACGACGATGGTATCCTCGAGTCCCACTATACTCTACCCGAGCAGGATGTCGCAGCCTTCTTTTGCCGCCTCTCTCTGGAGTGGCGTGGAGAACCCGCTTCATAACCGCGCTCATGCACCCCATTTCTTTTAAACTGAACGAACGAAAAAATCCATGATGATAAGCAAACTGAAATTAATAGGAATGAGCGCACTCGGTTATGCCGCCCTGACTTTTGTTCTCCATGGCCAAAGCGCAAGCGTGCGGCTCGACGGTGCTCCCGAAGACGCCCCCAGTCTGGTGAAACAAATCGACTGGCCAGAGTTTCTCTCTCGCCATGATGTGATCTGGGAAGACCGCCTGCCGGGACGGTGGCACGACGCGCTCCTGCTCGGCAACGGGCTGCTCGGCTCCATGATCTGGCAGGATGGCGGCGACAGCATGCGCTGGCTGGTCACCCGCACGGACGTGACCGACCATCGCGGCATGCCCACTCGCGGAGAACGCGATGTCGCCTGGATGCGTCCGCGGCTGCCCATTGGCTATTTCAATTTGAAAACCGTGGGTTCTATCGAGTCCAATAGCAGTGACGCCCGAATCGATCTTTGGAATGCGGAGGCTACCGGCACGATCCAAACCACCGAGGGGGCCATTGAGTGGCGTTCCTTCGTGCATACCGAAGACTTGTTTATTGTCGTGGAGTGGCGTGCCACTGGCGGCGAGGAAGGCGCGACCTGGGAGTGGACTCAGTATGAATCAACGAGCCCGGCTTCGAAGCAGTTCATCCCGGAGGATTACGAACCCAACCCGCCCGCAGAACGAATTCAACTGGGGGAGGTAGAGGCCAGTGTGCAGTCCATGCTGGCAGGGGGCGAATACACTACGGCTTGGCGCGAGGAGGCCGCATCGGATGGCTGGAAGCGGCTCTTCATTAGCGTAGGCAATACCTGGGAGGGTGATTCGGCCCGCTACGATGCGGCTGCCTCCGTCAACGATGCCGCAACGGCGGACTTCGATCAACTGGTCTCCCGCCACCGCACCTGGTGGCACAATTGGTATCCCCGCAATTTCCTCTCCATGACGGATGCCCGTGCGGAGACTTACTACTGGCTTACCACCTACATTCTCTCCTCCTCCACCCGCGAAGACCGCCCGGTGATGGAATTGCAGGGACCCTGGCAGGAGGTGCCCCGCTTCCCTTGGCCGGCTATGTGGTGGAATCGAAACACCCAGGAGAATTATTATCCGCTGCCCATGGCGAATCGAGTGCCCTTAAGCATGGGCTATGTGCATCTTTTCAATAACAACGTCGAGAACATCGCCCTGAATGCCGGGGGGTATAGCGAGGACTCAGGCGGAATCAACCGCGTTAGCAGTTACAACCTCCGCTCGGACGTGACCAATGAACCGGGTAACTTCCCTCGGGCACTTTACGAATATTGGAGAGTTTACCGCCACACCATGGACGACGAGTTGTTGCGTGATGGCCTGTTTCCACTACTGAAGCGGGCGGTAAACTACTATCGGCACGCTGTCATCAGGGAGAAGGACGGGGAACTCCATTTGGGGCCGACCATTTGCCCGGAATATGGTGGCACCACCAATTGCAACTACGACCTGGCCCTGCTTCGCTGGTCTTGCCAATCTCTGCTCTGGGCCAACGAACGACTCGGCCTGGACGATCCACTTGCCGCCGAATGGCAGGATATCCTGGATAGACTGGTGCCTTACCCAGTCGATGAGCATGGTTTCCGCTTGGGCACGGATAAAACCTTCACCTGGATACAAAACGGCGGCGAATACCGGCGGCAATACAGCCCGCTGATCGCTTATTATCCTTTGCAAATCGTCAACTGGGATCAGCCGGAGAACCAGGACCTTATCGACCGCACGCTTGAGTGGTATCTGGCCGGGTATTACGAGCGCGGCTGGAGAGGCCTGAACCAGTCCTCCACTGCTGTGGTGCCTGCCTTCTATGCCCTGCGCAATCAGCCCGACAAGGGCTACCCTTTCCTGGAGCGTTACATGACGCACATCACCCAGCCAAATGGCCTGGGCAAGGAGCGTAGTCCCTTGAGTGGTGCCCAAAGTATTGCCATGCAGAGTATGCATGAGTTCCTGATCCAGTGCCGCAACGGGCAAGTTCACATTTTCACCGCCGTGCCCTCCGCCTGGCCGGATATTGCCATGCACAACATGCGCACCGAAGGCGCGTTTCTGGTGGACGCCGTGCGCGAGAACGGCCAGGTAAAATATATCCGCATTACCAGCGAGGCTGGTGAGCCCTGCATCGTCCGCACCGGTATCAACGGCCCGGTGGCCGCCTTCGGTGCGGAATTGGAGGAGGTGGCTGAAAGCACCTATCGCGTGCACCTCGGCAAAGGCGAAAGTGCAATTCTCTACAATGCGAACAACCCGCCGTCTGACCTGAAACTCAAGCCAGTGGACGAGCAGGTCAACGAAACCAACTGGTGGGGATCGAAGGCCAGAGCATTTGAGGAGAGCCAATAGGAGATTTTTTGCAAATGAATAATAAACTGTTACAAATTGCGATGCTGGCAGTGCTTTCGCTCAGTCTAGCCTCATTGACAACAATAGCCATGGCAGAAGAAAATCAACCTAATCTTATAATCATTTACGCCGACGACCTCGGCTTTGGTGACTTGGGTTGCTACAACTCCGGGTCGCGCATACCCACTCCTAATTTGGACAGACTCGCCGAGTGTGGACTGCGCTTCACCAATGCGCACTCCCCTGACACCATCTGCTCGCCCAGTCGCTATGCCTTGCTGACGGGGCGCTATTTTTGGCGACGGGTCGGGGTAAAAGAGAACAACCCAACTCCCGGCGACCAACCCGAGTTGGATACCGGGCGCATGACGCTGCCGTCGATGCTACGAGACGCGGGTTATGACACCGCAGTCGCCGGCAAGTGGGGCCTGGGGGCGGACTGGGCGGCGGCGGCCAAACCGGGGCGCGAGGGGCTCGACCCGCTGGCCTCGGGGATCGATTACTCCAAGCCGATTTACGCCGGCAAGCCCTTCGGCTTCACTTACGAGGCGGTCCACCTATGGTATGGGCGCGAGTATTACGAGGGTCCGGTTTACGATGGTGACTTCCGCCATCCTTTTACCGACGGCGGACGCTGGTATTTTGAGAACGGCATGGCGCGGGACGGCGGCCCGAATTTTCCCGCATTCGATATGGTGGAAGCGCAGATGCACTACTTGCACACCGCTGTGGATTACATCGACTCCAAAGGACGGCCCGAGCAGGCCGAGGCCCGATTCAACCAGCAGCCGGATGCACCATTTTTCCTCTACTATGCGCCTCATATCCCTCACTTTCCGCTGGCCGTAGCACCGCAATTCATCGGCAAGAGCGAGGCCGGTCTCTATGGCGACTTTGTCTATCAGCTCGACTGGTCGGTGGGGCAGATTCTCGATGCGCTGGAGCGAAACGGAATGCGAGAGAACACGCTGGTCCTATTCGCTTCGGACAATGGACCGGAGTCCGTCGCCTATCCGCGTATTGGCAAGTATGCCCATTTCAGTATGGGCACATGGCGGGGACTCAAACGCGACCTATGGGAAGGAGGGCACCGCACCCCCTTCATCGCCTCTTGGCCGGGGCAGATCGAGCCCGCCGTGACCAATGAGTTGATCGGCCAGACCGATATCTTCGCCACTATGGCGGAAATCCTCGGGCGGAGGCTGCCCAACGATGTGGCAGAGGATAGCATCAGCTTCCTGCCCGTGCTACGGGGCGGGGAAGGACAGCGCGAAGACGTGCTGTGCCGCTCAGCCAAAGGCAACCTCGTGCTCTGGCGCGACGGATGGACCTACATGAACGGTACCGGGCACGCCAGTCGCGAGCCCGATTGGTTCCGCGAAATGCGCTCTGCCGAGCCGCCTTCGTCCGAGGGCGAGCTTTACAATCTGGCGGAGGATCCGCAGCAAACCCGGAATATCATCGAAGCTGAAGCGACCAAGACCGAAGAGTTGAAGGCTCTCCTGCAAACACAAATCGAAAGCGGACGCAGTGCTCCCAGGCGCTGAAGCGCATCAGCAGGCCAAGCGATGAAGCAACCCAACATCATACTCGTAATCACCGACGACCAAGGCTATGCTGACCTCGAATGCCATGGCAATCCCTGGCTCAAGACGCCCCATATCGACCGCTTTGCCGGGGAGGCGGTGCGCCTTGACCGTTTTCACGTCGGCCCCACCTGTGCACCGACACGGGCGGGACTGCTGACCGGCCATTACGCCAACAGCACGGGCGTCTGGCACACCATCGGGGGGCGTTCGCTTATGCGCAAGGACGAGTGGACGCTGGCCGATGCCCTCAAGGAAAACGGCTACCGCACTGGCCTCTTCGGCAAATGGCATCTCGGGGATGCACATCCCTTCCTGCCGCACGAACGCGGCTTCGAGACCGCCCTCTACCACGGTGGCGGCGGGGTCGGCCAAACCCCTGATTACTGGGGCAACGATTACTTCGATGACACCTACTTCTTGAACGGTGAACCGCGCCGGTATTCCGGATATTGCACTGATGTCTGGTTCAAGGAGGCGATGAAGTGGATGGAGGAACCGCGCGAAGCACCGTTTTTCTGCTACCTCTCACTCAACGCACCCCACGGCCCCTATAATGTCGATTCCGTCTATTCCGACCGCTACGCGGGGAAACTGAGCGACGAACGGGCGCGTTTCTACGGTATGATCGATAACATCGACGAAAACTTCGGCAAGCTGCGCGACTTTCTCAAAGGCAAGGGACTCGAAGAGGACACACTCCTCATTTTCATGACCGACAATGGCAGCAGTGGCGGATGCAAGACGAATGACGATGATTTTGTCTGCGACGACGGCTACAACGCCGGGATGCGAGGACAAAAAGGCTCGCCCTACGACGGTGGCCACCGCGTGCCGTTCTTCCTGCGCTGGCCGGGTGGCGGGCTGCCAGAAGATGTGTCAATCGAGCACCTCGCCGCCATTGTCGATCTGATGCCGACGCTCCTGGACCTTTGCGGCATACCCGTGCCCGGGGAGCGCGCTTTTCACGGCAAGAGCCTTGCCCCAATCTTGCGCGAGCCCGGTCGCGAGGACTGGCCAGACCGCATCGTCGTGACCGATTCCCAGCGCGTAACAGATCCCGTCAAATGGAAGGACAGTGCCGTCATGACGGACCGCTGGCGACTCGTCAACGGAAGTGAACTTTACGATATTCAGGCCGATCCCGGCCAGCGCGAGAACATCGCAGAGCGCCACACGGAAACGGTCGAGCGCCTTCGCCAAGGCTACGAGGAGTGGTGGGCACTTGTTTCGCGCCAGTTCGAGTCCATGATCCCCTTCGAGATCGACCAAGAACCCATCCTGCTTACCGGGCTGGACTGGCGCAACGAGGCCTCGGCCTGCCCCTGGATTCAGGGCGATATCCGCCGAGGCAAGCGCCTCAACGGCTACTGGGAAATCGATGTTAAACGCCCCGGTCGCTACCGGGTCAGCCTGCGTCGTTGGCCTGCGGAGACTCCCCACGCCATTCAAGCCGGAATCGAGGGCGACGACATTGCCTGGGAGCGAGAAAAGGTGCATTCCATCTTCCACTTCTGTTACACGGGCGGTGAAGCTCTGCCCATCGCATCCGCCACCCTCCGCATCGGCGAGCATACGTGGCAGAATACCGTAACCGAGCAAGATCGCCTGAGCCTTTTCAACGTCGAGCTGCCCGCTGGCCAGACCACCCTGGAGTCGGCGTTTCTTGATGCGGAGGGCCATGAAATCGCCGGTGCCTATTACGTGGAAATTGAAACCTTATGAATCCATCCCCTGTCATGACGATCGGCATTCTCGGAATGGGAGCAGGCCAAAGCCTGCTCTCAGCGATACTGCACAGCAAGCTGGCGCGGCTCGGCCGAATCTGCGACCGCCGCGAGCAGACCGCCGCAGGCCTGCTGCAGCGTTTCAACCTGCCCCCGGAAGCCTTTACCACCGACTACCAGGTGATGCTCGACGACCCGGAAATCGACATCATCGGCATCTACACGCCCGATGCCCTCCATGCCGAGCACATCCTGCAAGCATTACGGGTCGGCAAGCACGTCATATGCACGAAACCTCTCCTCGACATGAGCGGTCTCGATCACGCCCACGAAATACTGCAGGAAGCGGAAACCTCCGGGCGCCAAGTCATGGTCGGCCAAAGCACCCGCCATTGGGAGTCGATGATTCACCAGCGCCGCGACTTTGAGGAAGGTGCCCTGGGTGAACTTCTTACTGTCGAGGCGCACTATCACTCCGATCATCGCCGCTATTTCGAATTTTCCACACAGAACCCGAAAGAGTTTGGATGGCTCTACGGAGGTATCAGCCACCCTGCGGACCTCGTGCGCTGGTATCTGCCCGAGATCGAAGAGGTGATGGGCTACGGTAGCCTCAGCCCCAGTGGCAAGGCAGCAGGCATGACGGAACCCGATACGATGCACTTCGTCTTGAAGAGCACCGACGGACGCATCGCCCGAGTTAGCGGGTGCTATGGTGGCCCTACACAGCCTACCGACCGCGACAGCATCATGACCTGCATCCTCCGCGGAACCAACGGAGCCTCCCAGGCCGACCTCAACGAACTCCGCTACGCCATCCACACCGACACCGACGGCGAGCGCACCCACCACTTCACCAAAAAAATCGGCTACTACAAACGCTTTGGCGGCCTCGCCCACCACGCCGGCGAATACCAAAATTACCTCGAATACTTCATCCGCCGCCTCAACGCCGGAGAAACGGCTTATCCCGATGTTCGCGAAGGTATTGTCACTGTCGCCCTGATGAAAGCGATGGATCTTTCAATTCAAACCGGCCAGCCCCAGCGCATCGCCGAGGTGCTGGACCGCCATGACTTACACGATCTATTGCGCTGACCATGCAAACAAACAGGCCCCAACCCAACGTAAAGCTGAACTTGGCAGGAGGTGCTCAGCTTTGCGTCACCCCGGTGAACCATCAGGTCGTCCAAGTCACCGTCAGTTTGCCCGAGATCGAACGCCGCGAAAGCCTTTTTGTGAGGCCTGGGTGGGATGCGGATGGCCAGTGGCAGCTCGAAGAGACGCCACACTGCTTACGGCTCCGGAGTGACGCCTTCTCATTGGCCATTCATCCAACTACAGGAGCCATAGAAGGGTCAAATCCGGACGGTGAGGTATTTTATCGGGAACCAGAAACCTCACGCTCGCTCGAGTCCTGCGCTATCACCAAAACACGCTTTCATCCGGGCGAGGTCGAGGTAGTCAAAACTGTTGACGGCGAGCGCTCCTTTGCAAAAGAGGGTGAGCGTTACGTTGATCGGAGTGGCATTCATGCGATCCAACGATTTTGTTTCGGCAAAGACGAGGCGATCTACGGCCTTGGTCAACACGAAGAAGGCATACTCAATTACCGAGGGCATTGGCAGCATCTGTTTCAGGCCAACATGAAGTCTCCGGTGCCGGTCTTTCTTTCTTCCAAAGGCTACGGGGTTCTTTTCGACACGACATCGGCCTGCCGCTTCGACGATACCGGGGAGATCGCCGAATTCAGTTTGGAAGATGAAAGCGCCTTGGTCTATTACATCATTTATGGGCCGGACTTCGACGCGATCATTGCGGAGATCCGCAAACTAACGGGCACTGCCTCGCTTTTGCCCAAGTGGGCCTTTGGCTATATTCAGTCAAAAGAGCGCTATAAGACGGCTGATGAACTGGAGTCTGTTGTTCGGGAGTATCGGCGGCGGCGGATTCCAATCGACGGTATTGTACAAGACTGGCTTTACTATCCGGAGCACCTCTACGGTCAGCGATCCTTTGATCCGGAACGCTTCCCGGAGCCCAAGGCCTGGATAGACCGCTTGCACGAACTGAAGACTCGCCTGATGATTTCGGTTTGGCCAAGCTTTCGCAAGGAAAGCCCCGACAAGACACAAATGCGCAATGCCGGGTATTTGCTAGCCGACGACTTCACCTACGATGCTTTCGACCCAAAAGCTCAATCCCTTTTCTGGGAACAGTTGGAGAGGGAACTTTTTGCTGCCGGTGTGGATGCCTGGTGGTGCGATAGCACCGAACCGTTTAACCCCGAATGGAAAGGTCCGGAAAAGTTGCCACCCGAAGAGCGATGGGACCTGATGGTCAATTTCTATCGCAAGTATCTTGACCCCTCTATGGTCAATGCTTTCCCCTTGCTCCAGGGGAAAGCGGTCTATGAAGGGCAGCGGCAGTCGGAACTCAATCAGCATCCGCAGAAGAGGGTTTTGAATTTGACCCGCTCCGTTTTTCCGGGGCAACAACAATACGGCTGCGTGTGCTGGAGCGGCGACATCTCCGCCCGCTGGGATGTCCTGCGCAGCCAGATTGCCGATGGACTCAACTTCTGCGCTTCCGGTTTACCGTATTGGACCAACGATATCGGCGGTTTCCTTGTTGGCGGCCACGCTTGTTATCTGAAGTGGACCGGGCAGAAAGAAGCGGAGCCCGTCTGGTTCTGGGCCGGCGACTACGACCAGGGAGTGGATGACCCGGCGTATCGCGAACTTTACACCCGCTGGTTGCAATGGGCTGCCTTTCTGCCAATGATGCGCTCGCACGGCACAGATACTCCGCGCGAGGTCTGGCAATTCGGGGAACCCGGCGAGCTGGTTTACGACACTATAGTGGACTTCGTCCAACTGCGATACCGCCTGCTGCCTTACTTGTATTCACTGGCCGGGAGGCAAGCGTTCGCGCACTACACCATGTTCCGTTTATTGGCCTTCGATTTTCGCGAGGATGCTGAAGTGCTCAACATCGCCGATCAGTTCATGCTGGGGCCAGCACTAATGGTCTGCCCGATTACGGAACCCATGCAAGGAGGGAGGAGTCGGCGCACGATTTACCTGCCCCGCACTTGCGACTGGTATGACTTCTGGACCGGGGAAAAGCATTCCGGCGGGCGGCATGTCGAGTGGTCGGGTGGCCTTGAGCGCATCCCCGTCTTTGTCCGGGAGGGCAGCATCCTCCCGCTTGGCGCAGCGATCCAGCATACCGGTGAGAGCCTGAATGGCCGCGTGACGCTGCTGGTGTATCCGGGACGAGATGCCGCATTCCAACTCTACGACGATGCGGGCGATTCCTACGATTACGAAATAGGCTTATTCAGTCGGCGCGAGGTGCGTTGGATCGAGGGCGATCGTTTATTACGGATTGGTACCCCCGAAGGTGGATTCCCGGAAATGCCGGACCAGGCTGACTTTTCCGTCCGTCTGATCGATTCTGCGAAGCCACCGGGTTGGAGGGAAGCCTGCAAGTCGGCTGAGCAGCTGCCACCGGTCTCGACTAAGGACAGCGTTCGGGTTCATTTCCCGGCAGAGACGGAAGCCAACATTCAAATTGAGCTGTCCCATGAAGAAAAGTGAAGCGACGGGCAAGTTGGGTTATCCAGCGATCCTGGGGTACAACTCGGGTATGGTGGCCAACAACACCATGGCCAATCTTCTGGGAATGATGGCTCTGCCCATCTTTACCGAAGGCTATGGAGTCAGTGCCGCAACCATTGGCATCTGCCTGCTCATCCCCCGGCTATGGGACGCCGTCACCGACCCCCTGATGGGGCATATCTCGGACAACACACGCTCGCGCTGGGGACGGCGGCGCCCCTGGCTCGTGGTCGGTGCAATCCTGGGCTCGGGATTGTTCGCGCTGCTGTGGAATCCGCTTCCAGGACTCAATGAGACGGGCCTTGCCATCCATTTCGGGATCGTCGCCACCCTTTTGCTCACCGCCTACACCGTTTGGTCTGTGCCCTATTTCGCACTGGGCAATGAGATGACGCCCATCGTGGAAGAACGGACCCGTCTGATGGCTTTTCGCTCGTTTTTTGTTGGAATCGCGGGGATGATGCTGCCCTGGGCTGTTAAGCTCTCTTTTTTGCCTCAGTTCGGAGAGAATGAAATGGAAGGTGCCCGCAAAGTGGGCCTGTTGTTCGCATTGCTCATTCTGCTATTCGGCATCCTGCCGGCCTTGATCGCCCGCGAGCCAGCGTCCCACCGCGCACAAGAACGATTGAAAATTTTCCGTAGTTTGCGAGAAGCACTGAAGAACGGACCCTTTCTCTTAATCGCCGGAGTTTACGCCATCGGCCAACTGGGGCTTAACCTGGTTTTACCCATGGCCTACTTCATCGGGCTTTATCATGCTTTCGAGGGGGACAAGGCCGCCAACGCCACCCTATTCTCCGTCCTGGGCAGTGTCTGGGCTCTTTCTTCCGTGCTGTCCTCTCTCTTCATTGCCCCGTTGGCCCGGCGCATGAATCGCAAGCCCGCCTTGATCCTCGGTCTGGGGCTTATGATCGTCGGAAGTGCGTCGGCCTATTTCACTTTTAACCAGTCCATGCCTTATCTGGTGCTGATCTCCTATATTTTGATGGCTCCCGGATTCTCCATCGTCTTTGCGCTGACCTCGGCCATGCTGGCGGATGTCTGCGACTACGATGAATGGAAAACCGGTCTGCGGCGGGAGGGCGTTTTCAGCTCGCTCTTTACCTTACTCTACAAGGCCGCCGTCGCCATCGGAGGCGGACTGACGGGCATACTCATCACCGCTGCCGGAATCGACACGGTTGCCGTGGGTCTTGACCAGACCGAGGCCGTTTATCGCTTGCGACTAATCTTCGTCCTCGTGCCCTCAGCCTGCCTGGTTGTCGGTATCCTGTTGACGATTTTGTATCCGCTGACGGAAGAACGGATGCGCGAGATCAAGGCGGATTTGGCAACATGAAAACCACAATACATTCATTATGGCTATTTGCTACAGCTTGCCTGCTAGTCTCGCCGCGAAGTTCGGCAAATGAAGCCGGGTATCCCCCGCTTGCTTCCTGGGTCGCGGCGGATCGAGTTCTCGTAGTGCCCTATCAACCTGCCCCCGAGATCGATGGCAGGACCGGCGAGGACGAATGGGCCGGGGCCACGACGCTCACTGGTCCCGAAGGCTGGCATCCGGCATTTGCACCCTCGGAAGGTTATTCGGAATTTTCCTATTCCGTGCGCGTCCTTCACGATGGTGAAGCCCTTTATCTGGCATTCGAAATACGGGACGATTACCGCTTGGGTTATGATGGGGAACGCTGGAAACCCGCGCCCGAAGCTGATCGTTTCGAAGAAGATGGCTGGCCGTGGTTCGGCGATATGATCGAAATTCTCCTCTACCCGGATTTATTTAACCTCGGAGACCCGCTCATCCAGTGCGCGGGAACCCCCTCCTCGGCTCAGCTCATCTACAACTTCTCCAAGTCGCAAACCGGAGGCGTTGGCGTTCCAGGCTGGATGCCTCACGGCCCGGGTTTGCCAGCCGACGTTCGGCGACGCTACGTGGAAAGAATAGCTGAAGGTAAACTCCGGGGTTCCTGTCGCCTACTGGAGGAGCCCCGAGGCTATGCTGTAGAGTTGCGCATTCCCTTTGAAGATTGGATCCAAGGAACTGATGGCAAAGCCTGGAGTCCGAAAAATGGCTCTCTGGCCATAGGTTTTAACCTCGCAATTGGCGACGTCGACCGCCCTGCGGATGATGCTTCGGGAGGCTTCGGGCTGCACCACGAAGACTGGTGGGCCGGGAAACGGCTCTCCCCCGGCGGCCCCAAGCGATGGGGTATTCTGGTGCTGGCGGGGGATTCGTTCCTCCCTGACTGGTAGGGGTTTCACCCTCGTGCCAATTCGGTTTCCCTTGGACAAATCGGAAATTGAGTATCTTTAGTTGACTGAAACGAATAACGAACCGGCATGTTTTTCTAATTCGGGAACCCCTAATCAGACGCGCCGGTTTTTCCGCGTTGCGGTGGTCGCAGGACGCTCTTTCCCTCCCGCCATTGAGGCTCGATGTAGAGCATGGTCGGTTCGGCGGGCAGCCCGTATTCATTGGACAGGCTGCGGGCGTGTAGCTGCGCGAGGGCGGTTTTGACGACCGCTTCGCGCGGGACATACGCGCCCGCCGTTTGCCCCTCTCCCATAATGCAGGCAAGAGAAATGTCGCCCGGGACCCGAATCCCTGCCTCTTTGAGCCATTTCCAGATAAATTGCGTTCCAGCAGCAGAGATAATCGCGTCGGGTCGTTCGCGCTCCATCCACTCGTGAAAGCGGACACTACTCCACTTGGGTTCCAACACGCTGGGCATGCGTCCTTCGAACAACTGACGATCCCACTCCGCCCGATAGGCACCGACGACCATGTCGAGGTTCTGATTGCGCGGGCTCAAGCCAACCACCAGGCCCGGGCGCTGGAAGCCCAGTTCCGCCAGCTTCTGTGTGACAAGTCGTCCGGCGCGGTAATGGTGCGCGGAGACGGTGTGCAGCGGCAGCTGCTTCATCCCGACCGGTGCCGCCAGCAGAATGAAGTCGCTCACATCGGCCTCTATTTCGAAGCCGGGATCGTCCGGTGCCCAGAGCAGCACCGCCCGAATGCCCCTCGCTTTGATCACCCGAAAGGCTGACGCCTGATCCGGGTAGTCGCCGAGGTGCAGCGCATCCAGTGCATAGCCGTAATCCGCCGCAAACTTACGCGCTTGCTCAATGTGCGCTTGGGACAGCCGGCGCCGGTTCAAATTCAGGAGAGCCATGGTGGATCGCACGCCATCGGGCAAGGATCGCCAACGATTCGACGCCAGTTTAGAGAGGACCACATCCGGCTGGTAACCCCTCTCCTGCGCGGCTTTCCGCACCCGCTCCCGCGTCGCCTTCGCCACACTGGGATCTCCCCGCAACGCGCGCGAAACCGTTGTTCTGGAAACGCCCAAGGCAGCCGCCAGGCTCCGGGTTGTCACAGGACTGGTTTCGCGTTCCGGCATCGTGGAGGCTAGGCGGCCCGGCCCGAGAAGTCCAGACTTCTGTGGATTTCCGATCTCGCGGGGATGAATTCCGGGTTGCCGTCTTGTTCGAGTTTATTTTTCACCACGAAGAGCACTAAGGACACGAAGGGGGGATCAGAGGACATATCGCTTCATCCCGTCTTTGAGTTTGGTGACATTAAAGTTGAAGATGAGTCCTATTTGGATGCCCGAAAGGTACTAGTTTCCAATAAGAATGTGACGCGTCAAGATAACTTTTGCTCGTCATGAATAATACCCCATGAGAGATTCTTCGGCATGAGCGATTCACGACCCAACATTCTCTTCATTATCAGCGATCAGATGCGCACCGAGGCAATCGGCGCCTGGGGCAATCCGATCATCAAGACTCCCACCCTCGACCGCCTGGCAGCCGAGGGCACGTCCTTCCGGCGCAACTACACGCCATCACCGGTCTGCTCGCCCGCGCGGTCGGCTTTCTCCAGCGGGGTGGCCCCGCACATCGCCCAGAAGGTAGAAAACCTCCCTGGTTTGCGCGACGAATGGGCTGGCTATGCGGAGTTGCTCTCACAGGCGGGTTACGAATCCTGCCGGATCGGCGGCGAGGGGCTTTCCGGTCGACCGAGAATCATCGACGGCTACCAGCACAAACGCACAACAAAGGAACACGCCGAATGGTTCAGGCAGCAGGGCATTGATCACGTCCCTTCCCCCAATGGCCGCTCCGGCGAATACTACATGATGCCGCAGACGATGCCGTTTCCCGACAAATACAGCAAGGACCACTGGCTCTGCGACCGTGCGATCGACTTCGTCAACGAGCGCGACCGCTCGAAACCCTTTGTCATGGAGGTCAACTTCGCCAAACCGCACCCGCCCTACCCGGTGCCCTACCCCTGGCAATACCTCTACCGCTCGCCGGAGATGCCTTACCCGATCCGCCCGGCCAACTATCGGCATTACCAGTGCCGGGCCAACCGCTACCAGAACCGTTACAAGTGGATGGAGACGGCGGTCACCGGCGACGACATGTTCCTGCGCACCATCCGGGCGGCCTACTACTCGCTCTGCTCCTGGATCGACTGGCTGACCGGGCGCCTGCTCGACTCGCTCGGCGACGAACTCGATAACACCCTGGTCTTTTTCACCGCTGACCACGGCGAGATGCTGGGCGACTACGGCTGCGTCGGCAAACGCTGCATGCTGGAGGGTGCCGTGCGTGTGCCCCTGCTGGTGCGCTACCCCAAGGGCTTCGCCGCGGGCAAGCACTGCCGTGCCGCCTCCTCGACGATCGACATCATGCCCACCATGCTCGATTGCGCCGGGCTGGACATCCCCAGCTACTGCGAGGGTCAGAGTCTGCGCGAGGTGGCGGAGATGAAACCGGGCGAGCGCATCGTCCACAGCCAGCACAGCCGCATGTGGAACGGTCAATACTTTGCCGCCGACGGCGACCGCACCTACTGGCACTCCGCCGCCGACCGCCGCGAGTGGAGCTTCGCGGTGAACGACTCCCTCGACCAGGGACCGATCCTGCCCGTAGAGGGCCGCGCCACCGAACTCAAGCAGGCCTGCCTGGAACGCTGGGAGGGCGACCGCTACTCCGACGCCGTCAACGACGACGGTACCGACTGGAAGGTCCACGAGGCCCCGCAAAACATGCTTGAGACTGACCCCGACTACGGCCTGCTCATGGCCGAGGACAACCGAAAGATCCAGGCCGACCTCGATGCGCTGCCCGAAGGCTACCATCGAAAGATCGACACAAAAGCACTCTCCAGGGGCCATCCCATGGCCGAGCACCTGAAGTGGTCCAGCGATGAGGAGAAAGCCGACCTGGTCGCCTGGATCGAAGCGGAACGCAAAAAGCCGCAGTCCCCTTTCCATCCCTAGTGTAGTGTCTCTAAAATAGATTTGCATAATAGTCATTTTGTGCGATGCTTCGCGCATGAGCAAAGCCGGACGTCCCGTTGAACCCATCATGCTAACCGACGAGGAGGAGCAGGAGCTGAAGCGGCGCCTCAATGCGTCGACGAGTTCGAAGCGCGACAGTGAACGCGCCGAGATCGTGCTTCTTCGATCCAAGGGATTGAAACAGGAGGAGGTCGCCTCGCGTCTGGGTTGCAGTTCGGTGAAAGTGTCGAAGTGGACGAGCCGGTTCCGGCGCGACGGTCTCAAAGGACTGGCCGACAAGCCCGGGCGCGGGCGCAAGCCTTCGCTGAGTGCAGAACAGGTCGAAGCGGCGGTGACACGAGCGAACCGTCCTCCGGAGAGCCGCGAGCGGTGGTCGGTTCGTTCGATGGCGGAGGAGGTCGGCATCTCACACAGCAGCGTTCAGCGTATCTGGAAGGCCAACGACCTGAAGCCGCATCGGACGGAAGTGTTCAAGGTTTCCAACGATCCGGACTTCGAGGAAAAGTTCTGGGATGTGATCGGGCTTTATCTCAATCCGCCGGACAAGGCCCTGGGGGACGAAAATTCAGGACACCCATAAATATCAAGAGACCGGAGGCCCTGGTCTTTTTTCCAGAACCACCTCATCAACAATCGCTTAAAGAAAAATTTAACCCGGCCAATGCAACCGATAATAAGTGGGTGTCCCCTATCGGCGACCTCGAAACCACTCCTCTGCGTGCTTGTGTCATAATTGAATGCAGATTTGTTCACTTTATCAGATTTGTCAGGCGCTCTTCGAAATTTCTTTGGGTGTCCTACACTTCCTTCTTTAGAGCACCGGAGCAGTTATTTTTCACGCTGGAGAGCCAAGCGCGGAAAAACGTTATCACAGTTCTGGAAGCTTCCCGAAAGATCATTGCCACCGGGAATAATTGGCTGCTTTTTTCCGCTATGGTCGAAGCATGCCTCAAGCACATCGGGCGACCATGGGAACAGGCGCGGATCGCTTTCGCGCTAAATCAGTTCGCCCAATGGTATAAAGGAGATGGGGCTTACGGGGATGGAGCCTTTTTCCACTTTGATTTCTACAATAGCTTTGTTATTCAGCCGTTTCTTCTTGAAATATCGCGGGAGTGTACTGACAGCACTGAGGGCCTTTGGCTGGAGGGGTCTTTGATCCAGAAGCGGGCCGCTCGCTTTGCTGAGGTGCTGGAACGAATGATTGCCCCGGATGGCTCCTGGCCGGTCCTCGGACGTTCCATGGCTTATCGCAGCGGCTGCTTTCATCTGCTGGCCCTGCTCGCATATTGGGAACGATTGCCCGACAGCCTAACACCGAGCCAAGTACGATGTGCACTCACTGCCACCCTGCGTCGCTCTTTGAACGCTGAAAATTCCTTCGATGAGAATGGGTTTTTGCGAATTGGCTTATGCGGTGCCCAGCATTCCCTTGGTGAGTTTTATATCAATAACGGCAGCCTCTACTTGGTTTGCCAGGCTCTGCTGCCCCTTGGGCTTGGTGCAAGTTCCACTTTTTGGTCACAGCCCGATCAGCCTTGGTCATCCGCCATTGCCTGGTCCGGGCACGATCTACCCCCCGACCATGCCTTGC
>CAZWFJ010000021.1:0-31215 GCA_964633135.1 uncultured Puniceicoccaceae bacterium
TTACCCAATCAGAAATTTGAGTCCAAGGGAAGTACTTTGTGTCTGGTTGACAAAATTTAGCTGGAAATCCATTTTGGACAGGGAAACCGAGGTTGCAGCGCAACTACCTCACGACATCGGTTTGTTCTTTTTCTTTGCTTCCGGCGATCTCTTCGAGGATGCGTTCGTAGACCCCGTTCGGATCTCCGGCTTCGACGATGGGGCGGCCTACCACTAGATGGGAAGCTCCGGCTCTCGCGGCTTCCCCCGGGGTCATCACCCTCTTTTGATCGCCGCAGTCGAAACCGGTTGGGCGGATGCCGGGAACGACTAGAAGGGGCTGCTCACCGAAGCGTTCCCGCATATCCGCAACCTCGAGGGCGGAACAAACTACGCCATCGGCACCCGCTTTGAGTGCCACCTTCGCGAGTCGGCGTGCCTCCTTGTCTGGTTCCCCTTTCAACCCGACGATCTCCATCTGTTCCTTGTCGAGGGATGTCAATACAGTGACTGCGAGTATTTTCATATTCGGGTTCGTCCGGTCGCGGGCCTGGCAGGCGGCCTTGATCATGGCGGGTCCACCGAGGGCATGTACGGTGAGCATTTCGACCGGCCAGTGAGCAAGGCTCTCAACGGCGTGCCCTACCGTGTTGGGAATATCGTGCAGCTTCAGGTCGAGAAACACCTTGCAGCCCCGGTAAGCGATGGCCTCGACAAAAGAGGGGCCATAGCGGGTGAACAATTGCAGGCCTATTTTCGCCCGTTTGGGTTTATTCCCCAACTGGTCCAGGATATGGGTGGCCTGTTCTTTGGCAGGAACATCCAAGGCAATGATCACGTCGCAGGGGGGGCGGGTTACTGTCGATTCCGATTCTTTCATCCGTACGGCAGATTCTCTCTGTCAGCAGGGTCTGGCAACGCAAATCGTGACCGAAATATGGCCAAAAGGATCCATTTCGCCACTCACGGCCACGAGACCGGACACCTTTGAGCGATTCATCGCCGGAGTGAGAATGCTTGGCCTTCTTGTCCGGAATGACAGTTCAGTCGAGCTGATCGGGGAAACGCAGGAACAAGATGACTGGCAGCTGGGCGAGAACGAGAAAGATCAGGGTTCCGGACCAGGCGGGGAGTCCCAGCTCGCCCCCGGCGGCCTCAACTGCCCTTGCCTCGAAGAGAACGCCGATAACGCGGGCAAAGACGAAGGTGGCGGAGAGAAGGAGGAGAAGAGCGAACAATTTATTCCACCTGGCAGGGCGTGCGCGGGCCAGAGAATCAAAAGGCAGGAGCATCAGGAGTCCGAGCAGAATCTCCAGTCCCCCGCGAAGCCGGAAGAACCAGGAAGGCTCGAACGGGGGCGAAACAATCGTTTTGATTCCCAATATAATCAGGCATAGCGCGAGGGGCAGGGCCAGCCACCGGAGCCACCGGAGGGTTCTTACTGCCTCTCCTGATTTCTGGTCATCCCCTGCCATGAAAAATCAGATGGACCCCGCATCATCACCGGTTCCGGAGGCATCGTCCGGCGCAACCTCGCTTTCCCCGACATCCTCCCCGCTATCGCCGCTGTCTTCTTCCTGGGCTTCCACTTCCTCGCCGGTTTCGACGTCTTCCGGGGCGGACGAAGCCGTCTCCAACGGGGGTAATTCGAGCAGCTCCTCCGCTGTCCATGACGCGGAGCGCGAAGCATAGAGAGAGCGGGCTTCGGCGACTTGCTCTTCTGAAATGGGTTCGGCTTCGTTGCCCCATGCCTGCCGCACGTAAGTTAACACCGCTCCGATGTCGCGATCGCTCCACAAATCCCCAAATGCGGGCATCGCGTTGCTGCCATCGTAGAGTTCTCCCCGAACTTCAATCGGGCCGACCAGCCCGTTGAGAAGGATTGAGATGGGGATAACCCTCGTTTCCGTAACCCACGAGGCCCCGGCCAGAGGGGGGTAGACACCGGGCAAGCCTTCGCCATTTGCCTGGTGACAATTCGCACATTGCTGGGAGTACAACCTTTCGCCCCTGGCAATTGGATCGAAGGCCGGGCGATCCGAATCCTGGGCCACTTTGGTCGGATCAAAATTGGGATCGTAGACGAAGGCACTGAAACCTCCAGACCTTTTGCCCATATAGATCCCGCAGATAAAAATGACGATGGAGAAGAGGAAGAGCAGTGCAATCGGAAGCGGGGGAAACCCTTCGCGTGGTTCCTCTTTCTCACGCATTAACTGAGCGTGGAGCTTCTGCATCTCGGGGTCCGAGAAAGGGCTTTGTTCGGAACGGGGTTCCTTTTTTAGGGGTGGAGGAGGATCATCCATGCCAGGATTCGAAAAGATTTAAATTTGATAAATGAAGTTTGAATACAAAGTTGCCAAGATAGGAGAAACAAAGCAAGAATGCCGACCATAAAATTCTCTACACTCTCCGATTAAACTTTCTTCTTTCTGCACTCCATGTCAGGTCCCCCCTTATTCCGGCCAATGCTGGCACTCTTACCGCTGGTGATTTCCGGCTGCAATTTTGACGCGCGCCAGTCCTTCGTGGATCCCAAGGGGATCATCGCCCAGAACCAGTACGATCTGTTTCTGATCACGGTCTGGGTTACGGCGGCGATCTTCGTCGTCGTCGGGGGGGCACTTTTCTGGACGGTCTGGCGCTACCGGGAGAGGAAGACGGACGACCCGAACGCGCTGCCATCGCAATCGCACGGGAATCCGATGATCGAGATTGCTTTGATCGGTGTCTCTGTGGGCCTGCTGGTCGTCATCGCCGTGCCCACCCTCCAGCAAATCTGGTTCACTCATGACATGCCCGACGACCCCGACAGTCACCTGGGAGAATGGTTCGACGGGGAAACGGCGGAGGGGGCCGGAGACGAGCCGCTGATCGTTGAGGCCCGTGGCTGGCAATGGTGGTTCTCGTTTCACTATCCTCAACTCGGAATCACGACCGGAAATGAATTCGCGATCCCGGAGGGAAAAACGGTTCAGATCGAACTCCGGGCGGAGGATGTCATTCATTCCTTCTGGCTTCCAAAGATCGCTGGCAAGGTCGACATGATTCCGGGGCGCAACAATTACATGTGGATCCGATGCGATGAACCGGGCTATTATTATGGGCAGTGCGCCGAATATTGCGGCGAAGCCCACGCCTACATGCAGTTCCGCACCGAGGTTTTGCCCGAAGAGGATTTCGAGGAATGGGTGAAGCAGCACCGGAGGACCCCTCCCCCTCCCGCAGGTGAGGATTGGAACGAGTTCGTCAGCACGGCGGCCAGGGACCCGGGATCACTTCCTGACAACGACGTGGTCAAGGGTGCGAAAGTTTTCTTTGGGAAGGGCACCTGCGTGCAGTGCCATGCGATCGATGGCACCTTTGCGGCTGGAAAACTCGGCCCCAATCTGACCCATGTAGCCGACAATCGCTCGCTCGCAGCGGGCTGGATGGAGCACATCAATCCAGACGGCTCGATCGACCGCGAAAAGCAGCTCCAGAACCTATATGAGTGGGTGCGCCGCTCGCAGGAGATCAAACCGGGCAACCTCATGTATTACGGCCCCACGGGCTTGCAGCACGTAGACCTATCCGACGAGGAAGTGCATCAGATCGCCTCTTTTCTCCAGACCCTTCGTTGATATTTTCTTATGTCCCACACGACTTCCACCCCTCACCCCATTGAGCACGCCTCGCCGGCAGCGGAGCCGGTCCGGAGCAATATCGGACTCGTCCGCCCGGACCACTCCACCGGACTCATTGATTGGCTGACCACGGTCGATCACAAAAAGATCGGCGTGATGTACGCGATTTTTGCTCTCGGCTTCTTCGTCATCGGCGGAGTCGAGGCCCTTGTGATCCGAGCACAGCTCGCGGTTTCCGAAAACAATCTCGTCTCGGCGGAAACCTACAACCAGTTGTTCACCATGCATGGCACGACGATGGTTTTCCTCGCCGTCATGCCCCTGAGTTCGGCGTTTTTCAATTTTCTTATTCCGCTGCAAATTGGAGCCCGCGACGTCGCCTTCCCTCGCCTGAACGCCTTCAGTCTCTGGACATTTGTTGCGGGTGCCATCATCATCAACATTAGCTGGATCTTCCAAGCGGCAAATGCCCTGGGATGGTTCACACCGGTTGGTGGGATGACCGACATCGTTCCGTCTGTAGGCTGGTTTGGCTATGCCCCGCTCACGGGCGACCAATATTCCGGAATCGGCACGGACTTTTGGATCTTCGGTCTACAGGTTCTGGGCATTGCCTCCATCGCCGCCGCCCTGAATTTCATCGTGACCATCATCAACTTCCGTGCTCCGGGGATGAAGATGATGCGACTGCCAGTGTTTGTCTGGATGACTTTGTTCACCTCGATTCTGGTCATCTTCGCCTTTCCCCCGATCACAGTCGCCCTCGGGGAGTTGATGTTTGACCGGGTCTTCGGAGCCAACTTCTTCCGGGTCGAACAGGGAGGGCAGCCGATCCTCTGGCAGCATCTCTTCTGGATTTTCGGACATCCGGAAGTCTACATCCTGATCCTGCCCGCGATGGGGATCATCTCCGAAATCCTCCCCGTCTTCTCTCGCAAACCCCTATTTGGCTATTCCTTGATTGTCTTCTCGGGAGCGGTCATCGGATTTCTGGGATTCGCGGTATGGAGCCACCACATGTTTACGACCGGCCTCGGGAAAGTGGCGACAGCGGCCTTCTCTCTGCTGACCATGGCCATCGCCGTGCCCACCGGGGTCAAGATATTCAACTGGATCGGCACTCTCTGGGGCGGGCGGATCAAGTTTTCCGTCCCAATGATTCTGTCCCTCGGGTTTATCTGGATGTTTATGATGGGCGGATTCTCGGGGATCATGCACTCCTCCGCTCCGGCTGATGCCCAGCAGCAGGACTCCTACTTCGTCGTTGCCCACTTCCACTATGTCCTGATCGGGGGCAGCATCCTCGCCCTTTTGGCGGGGATTTACTTCTGGCTGCCGAAAGTGTGCGGAAAGATGTGGTACGGCAAACTCGGTTATTGGGTGTCCGGCACGGTCATCGTCGGGCTGAACGTGACCTTCTTCCCGATGCACTTTCTCGGGATGATCGGGATGCCCCGGCGGACCCATACCTATCTCGAGGGGACGGGCTGGCAGCCGATGAACCTCGTCTGTACAATAGGTGCCTTCATCCTCGCCTTTGGGATCTTCCTCTTCCTTTGGGACACGATCCGCACCGTCAGAAAGGGCAAGCCCGCCGGCAATGACCCCTGGGACGCGCGCACCCTGGAGTGGACCATCCCGTCTCCACCTCCGTCCTACAATTTTGCCGAGACTCCCATCGTCCACTCCCGCGACGCGCTTTGGGCGCACAAGCATGGCCGGGCATCGATGCGCCTCGGGGCGGTCGAATCCGACCCACACGGGATTCACATGCCCAGCCAATCGTGGTTCCCCTTGGTTGCTTCAGCAGGCTTTCTTGTTCTCGGACTCAGCATGGCTCTCAAGCAGGCCGGGGTCCCTTACTGCGGGTACATCGCCATCGGGGGGATTGGCATCACCATGCTCGGAATCTATCTCTGGGCACTGGAGGGACCGGGAGGTTACCACGTAAAACCGGAGGAAGTACAATGAGCCACGCCCACGAAAGCTCTCTGCCGGCCGATCACATTCCGACCGGTCTCAATAGCAAAAAGCTGCTCATGTGGCTGTTTTTGGCTTCCGACTGCATGTTCTTTGGCACCCTGATCACGACGCATCTCGTCTACCGCAAAATCTATGCGAACGTGGGCGTCGATCCGGTCCAGATCTTTGACATCGAGCTTACCACGGCCAGCAGTTTCATCCTGCTCATGAGTTCGCTTTTCATGGCTTTGGCGGTATCCGCCATCCACAAAGGCGCGATCTCCTCCTTTCGCCGTCACCTGATCGGGGTCATCATCTTCGGAACCCTTTTCTTGTGCGGACAGGTTTACGAATTTCACCACTTCGTCCACCATGCGGGACTCACCCTTTCCTCCGGCACATTTGGCTCCACCTTCTACGTAATGACGGGCACCCACGGGGTTCACGTGGCGCTGGGCATTCTCTGGCTGATCTCATGGCTGGTCTACTCGTACTCTCCCCGGTTCAATACGGGGGAACACGCCATCGACGTGGAGACGGCGGGCCTTTATTGGCACTTCGTCGACATCGTCTGGATTGTCATATTCACCGCCGTCTATCTGATCGAATACATCTGATCTCCCTGCTTTTCCAAGACCATGTCCCAAACCGCAGATCCCCTCCACGACCCGGAGTTCCTCCTCGCCGAGCAAAAGAAGTATTTCACCTTCATGAATCTCGCCTTCCTGATGACTGCGCTCACAGGGATTGAGTTGGTGATCATCTTCCTTCCGTTTCCGGGGTCGGTTCTCATCTTCGGATCGCTCATCTTCCTCTCCCTCGTGAAGTTCATCGGGGTCATCTTCTGGTTCATGCATTTGATCTACGATGGCAAGCTGCTGACCGTGATCTTCCTTTTCGGAATGGCTCTCGCCGCTGGCACATCTGCAGCCTTGATGCTTCTTTTCAGTGAGGACCACATCGACAAGGACCTTCCCTTCTACGAGGAGGGACGGGCGACCTTCGAGGAATCGGCTTCCGGCCACTGATTTTCCGCAGCCGCCCTTGCCAAATGCCGGGACCCCTGCGAACCTCCGTAGGTTCGTATGAATATCATCTTCCGCGTCTCAAACTACCTCTTCCGCTATCCCGGACTCTTTGCCGCCACCCTCGCGCTGGCCATCGGCACGGCGATTCTGGCCATTTCTGTCCCGAAGATCATCCAGTACATCGTCGACAACTACATCGCCGCCCGACAATCAAACATGCTCCTCGCAGGGGTTGGCGTCATACTCGCCGTTTACATCTTTCGCGAAATCCTCAACTGTTTCCGGATTCGCCTGAACAACGTCCTCGAGCAAAAGGTCTTGCTCGACCTCCGCCAGGACCTCCACAACAAACTGCTCGCCCTCCCCATCGGCTTCTTCGACCAGCGCAAAAGCGGGGATGTTGCTTCGCGGGTGATCGACGACGTGACGGAGGTCGAGCGCGCCCTCCTCGACGGCACCGAGCAGGGTTCGGTAGCGATTCTCACCATTATCGGGATCACCATCTTTCTGCTGAGCATGCAACCAATGCTTGCGGGGCTGGTCCTGATCCCCGTCCCTGTTCTGATGATTCTCGCGTACCGTCACGCCCGCTTTACGCGGAAAAATTGGCGCCAGGTGCGGGACAGCTCCGGACTCCTGAACAGTCTCCTCGTCGAGGATATTCAGGGCAATCGTCTTATCCAAAGCTTCAACCTCACCGACCGCGAGGCCAAGCGCTTTCGAAGCCAGTCCCGGGACCTGCGTACAAAGACCCTGAAGGCGATGTTCCGTTATTCGACCTACATTTCCTCGGTCCAATTCATCTCCAGCCTCGGGGTCATCGCGGTGGTCGGAGTCGGGGGCTGGATGGTGATCCAGCAAACCCTTACCATGGGGGAGTTCATCGCTTTCAACGTGTATTGCACCATGCTCTATCAGCCGATTTTCCAGCTCAACACCTTGAACCACATGATCTCTGCGGGCAAAGCCGCGGGAGAGCGCGTCTTCGAAATTCTCGATCATCCGGTCGACATCGAGAACGCACGGCATCCGGTCTCCTTTCCGCAACCTCCGGTTTCCATACGCTTCAACCGGGTCGAATTTTCCTACGCAGAGAGGAGTCCCGTGCTTCATGACTTCGATCTCACCCTGCCGCCCGGCCAGGTCACGGCGATCGTCGGGCATACCGGTGCGGGCAAGAGCACAATTGCGAACCTCATTCTCCGTTACTACGACGTTACTGCCGGAGCCGTCGAAATCAACGGCATCGATGTCCGCCAGATTGAGCTGGGTTCCCTGCGGGGGAGCATTGGCGTCGTTGCCCAGGACCCGTTTCTCTTCGATGCTTCCGTTCGGGACAACCTCCTCCTGGCCCGGATGGACTCCTCCGACGAGCAGATCTGGAAGGCACTGGAGGGAGCCTCCTCCGCAGACTTCGTCCGCCGCCTGCCCGATGGTCTGGACACCTTAATCGGCGAGCGGGGAATCCGGCTCAGCATGGGGGAAAAGCAGCGCCTGACCATTGCCCGGGTCCTCCTGCGCAACCCCCCACTGGTCATACTCGATGAAGCCACCTCCAGCGTCGACACCATCACGGAAAAGCAAATTCAAGAGGCCTTGGACAATCTCGTCCAGCACCGCACCGTGCTGGTGATCGCCCACCGCCTCTCCACCGTCCGCAGGGCCAACCAGATCGTGGTCGTCGAGCACGGGAGAATCCTCGAGAAAGGGACCCACGACGAACTCCTCGCCAACAGAGGCCATTACTCAGAACTTTGGAGCCATCAAACCGACCTGATCCCGACCTGAAGTGCCGAGCCATCGATCGATTGCCAAAGTAGGTCAGGAGATCCGTTGAAGAAACCGATCCGATCGTGGACCCTGATCGGGGAGTTGCCGATCAGTTCGAAATCTGTGTCGTCATTTTGGTGGGTGCCTTTGATCTCTGCCTTTCATGAGAAAAGTAACAGGCAGTTTGCCTGTGAACGGCACCCCCTCGCCGTCACTTCTCAAAGGCCCGCTGAAATGCCAGCCGGACCTTTTCCGGTGGGCGGCAGGGTCGATTCTCGAAATCCATGAATCCGTGGAGCGTGGAGCCTTTGCAGAGGAGTTGCCCATCCTCACGAAAGACATTGTAGTGGATGTGTATGCAAGCCCGTGGCCGATCATGAACCTCGGCGATCACCGTGATTCGATCATCGAAGCGTGCGGGCTGGTGGTAGCGGCAACTCACCTCGATAATAGGCAGCCTGACTCCGAGCTTCTCCATCTCCCGATACGGACATCCGAGTTCGTCCAACATCTGGGTCCTCGCACATTCAAACCACGGGAAGTACCGGCTATGATAGACGATACCCATCATGTCAGTCTCCGCATAGCGGACGCGAATCGACGCTTTTGATTGAATCATCGTGCCGGAATTGTTTCCCCGGCCGAAGGGGGCGGGCAATCCTTAACTCGTTTTGGTGCTAAATAACTCTTCCAGAATCGGCCAAACCATGAGCCAGGTATAGAGAAGACCGAGGAGGATGAGCACGAAACCCATGCGTTGTGTAAACAGGCGGTACCGCTTTCTCCGCCGCCCGTGAAAACGGCGCTCGTAGAGGCGATCCAGGTTCCACGAGTCCGGGCTGTAGAATAGAAAGCGCAATCCAATTCCCAGCAGAAAAAAGGCCGGGGCAAGGAGGAAGCAAGTCTTTACGATCGCGATAAGTTCACCAATGGACATAAGAAAAATGGGTTTTTGGAAGGAAGCCTTGAGTAGAACCACTCATTGGGCTGAATGGCCAATGAAAAAGTCATAAAAAGCCAAATTTTCACAAATCCCGCACAGGCCAAAGGAACTCATCCGCCCGAATTGAAATCCAGCTCCGGCATAGGGAGCCGGCTATTCCAGTGTTTGACCTTCGAGTGACTCTTCCTTGATATTCGGACCGTGATTTTACCCCGCCTTATTCTATCTCTCGGTCTTCTTTGTATTATTGGCACGCCAGTCGCCGCCGAAAGGATTTCTGCGGAGTCACTGAACCGGCCCAATATACTCTGGATCGTTTCCGAGGACAACTCCGCCGAGTGGCTCGGTGTCTACGGCAACGAAATGGCTCGGACTCCGCATTTGGACACGTTGGCCGCCGAAGGCTTTCTTTATACGCGCGCATTCGCGGACTCCCCCGTCTGCGCCCCTCAGCGCAGCACGTGGATTACTGGCATTCCCAGCATTTCCCTCGGCACTCATCCGATGCGTAGCCACTATCCGGTCCCAGAGGAAATTTCGGTCTACCCGCGCGCATTGAAGGAGGCAGGTTACTACACCCACAATGCCCGAAAGACCGACTACAACGGAATCGACGCAGGCGATGCATGGGACAGCATCGCTGACGACCCGGCACCATGGCACCGCGCTCCCGCCGACCAACCCTGGTTTTGCATCATCAACATATTCGAAAGCCATGAGAGCCAAGCGTTCGGCGACATCAAAAACACCCGTCACGATCCCTCCGAGACCGATCTGGCCGAGTATCATCCCGAGCTTACCGTCATCCGCCAAAACTACGCCCTCTACCATGACCGTATCCGCAGAATGGATCAGCTGGTAGGGAAATCCCTGCGAATACTGGCCGAAGATGGCCTCGCAGACGACACGATCGTCATCTACAATAGTGATCACGGCGGAGTCCTGCCCCGCAGCAAGCGCTTCCTCTTCGATAGTGGCATTCATTGTCCCCTCATCATACGCATTCCAGAGAAATTCAGCCAGTATTGGCCCGCCACAGAGCCGGGGGCTGCAATTGGCGAAATCATCAGCTTCCACGACCTGATCCCCACGATCCTGCGCCTTGCAGGCGCAGAGGTTCCCGTTCTTATGCCCGGGCGCACATTCCTCGGGCCTACCCGCAACGCTCCCCGCTCTTACCACTTTGCATTCCGCGAGCGGATGGACGAACGCTACGACAACGCCCGGGCCGTCCGCGATGAGCGCTACCTCTATATCCGCAACTACGCCCCTTGGGCACCCTGGATGCAACATTTGAAGTATCTCTGGCAGATGCCTGCGACCCGCTCCTGGGAGGAGCACTGGCAGAGCAGCGAAGCATCCCCGGTGTCCGGAAAATGGTTCGAACCCAAGATTTTCGACGAAGAACTCTACGACACGGTTGAAGACCCGGACTGCACCCGAAACCTGGCAAACGATCCGGCCCACGCTAATCTCATGGCCGAGATGCGAGCAGTGCTCCGTGAGTGGCAGCTGCAAATCCGTGATACCGCCCTGCTCCCCGAATCCGAACGCGCCCGAAGAGCAGCGCAGAGCGGCATGACGATATACGAAATGGCTCGCGATCCAGAACTCTATGATCTGGCGGCCTATCTGGATGCCGCCGATCTCGCCACAGCCGCCGATCTTCGCCATCTTCCCCGGCTTATCAAGATGGTGGACAATCCCGATTCCGCCCTCCGCTACTGGGGCACTACCGGACTCCTCATGCTTAGCCTCCAGAACAACCTGCCTGCCAACAGTGCCGATGTGCTCCTCCAAGCCCTCTCAGATGGGAGCCACGAAGTACGCGCCTATGCGGCCTGGACTCTCATCAACCAGGACCAGCATATTGAAGCTGCCCTGGAGACCCTTGCTGAACTGCTCAGAAACCGTTCCTACGCGGATTTGGTGGTTCTCAACATAATCGATTGGATGGGCGAGGATGCTCTACCTCTCGGAGCCACCGTGCGGGCATACGCCGAGGTCGACGGACTTCCCCGCTACCAACGCGATATGGCCCGGCACCTCGTTTCGAAATTTAACTAGCCCGCACCCCACACAAAGTGTCCCCGTTTAGGTGGACATCCCGAATCGCCTCCCAGTGTTCACACCATCGCGTTAGCCATGATCTGAAATAGCTGGTGGTTCTCAAAAAATCGGGGAAGGGCTTCTGCCCCGGGTCCAGAGGCGAGACATTCGACGCATTCCGTCGTGTGCATGCCGGAACTCCAGCCGACTCCAGTCCCTCGGTAGAGCATATCGGTCAGCTGCTTCCTCCGGTGCCAATCGGATTCCTCAGAATCTGCCTCAGCCCCGGCAAAAATCCGTTGGGTGCGCCTGACCATGGCGGAAGTCGGCTTGGCCGAGGTGGCCGTTGCGAGCAATTCCTCGACCGATTCGCCGGCCCGCAGGCGTGAGGCCAGCACCTCAATACTCATTTTGTAATTTTTCAACCGGGCAAGGGCCGCTTCGGTGCCCGTGTTCGCCGGGCCGACACCATTGAGCTGGCAGCCCCCGGTACCGTGGTCGGTTGTCACGATAAGAAGCGTGTCGGGATGCTCTTTTTGGAAATCCAGAACCACGCCAATCGTCTCATCGAACTCGAGCTGTTCCTGCAAAATCGCAGCCGCATCGTTGGCATGGCCAGCATGGTCTACCCGACCCCCCTCCACCTGGAGCAGAAATCCGTCCGGCGAGGTCCGCAGCTCCCGCAAGGCCACCTTGGCCATGGCAGGGAGACCGGGCGTCCGCTTGCCCAGTGCGTGATCCCGGGAGCGGTCAATCGCATAGGGCATATAGCCATCCGAAAACAGACCCAGCAAGGGACGCCCCATGTCTGCGGCCAACAAAGCCTCCAACTCGGCACGGTTGCGGCAGATGCGATAACCGGCCTCGCGAAAAATCTCGATCCTGTCGACCTGCTCTTCTCCTCCCACGAAGCGACTCAAACCACCACCGAGCAGCAAATCGATTTCACGGGCGAGATACTGGTCGGCAATCTTTCCCTCCTCGTTGCGGTGGGGCACATTGGCGGCAAACGAGGCCGGAGTCGCATGAGTGACCCGGGCGGTCGTAACCATTCCCACGCGTTTACCCGCCTCGCGTGCATGGAGTGCGATCGGACGCAATGACTCACCCGCAGCGTTTACGTTGATCCGACCATTGGGCACCCGTTGGCCGCAACCCCAGGCACTCCCGGCCGCAGCGGAATCCGTCACCGGAGAGTCCGCCGAAGCCGTGTCCTGCAGCCCTGAGAAGAACCCCGGACGCTGGTAAAGCTCCATCCAGTTCAGCTCCCTCCCGCGCTCCAGCAAACTCCAGCGGTGCGCGAGGCTGAGAGTGCCTGTGCCCATGCCGTCTGCCACCATTAGAATCACATTGCGCGCCTTCTGCCGTCCGCCCTTCGCCGGAGCGGCTTCCACCTGCGCGCCGCTGAGGGGAGCACTCGCTGCCAATGCGGCAGCCCCGCCAATCCGCTGGATAAAATTTCTTCGTTTCATGATAAAACCCTTGCTGAACGCAAACTTGTAGACGACCGCAGCCCTTGAGGTCAAAGCCAATCACACCCGGGTGCAGGACAAAACTCGGTATTTTTAATTACTGGCTGCATAGCCTTTGAAGACTGGCTTCAATGAAAAGTTTGCTCGAACGGTCCATTTCTGTCTTTGACATGGCACTGCTGGCCGGACGCAGCTCTTTGGCCGCTATCCACCCGAACGGCCAGTTTCTCACCACCGCGCACCGGCGCGCATGGGACTGGCCCGCCATACTCTCCCGCATAAGAAGCTCCCAGCCACCGTCCTGCTTCGCAGATGACAAAAAGTAAGATTGTTCGAAAGATCACGCCCCCTCGTTGTCGCCCACATGCTCCTTCCGAGAAAATTCATTATTTATAAACCACATTTTAGAACTGTGCTATAATGCGGTTCTCAAATCCCCGGCTGTCACCTTCCGGCCAAACTGGTGCTCGAAAGTAGGATTAGCTGCAAGTTTACGACTAGTCGATGGCATTAGCGTGCCGTACGCAGCAAACGCCTCGTTTGTATACAATATTTTAGGACTGTCCTCTAAAATTCCGGTCGACGGCATGCGGATAGGCGGATAGGCGGATAGGCGGATAGGCGGATAGGCGGATGGGCGGATAGGCGGATAGGCGGATGGGCGGATTAAATTTTCACTTGATGGTATTTTTATCTGAGCCGGTAATTTGAGATGAGTTGAATAGCTTGTAACACATTTTCTTTCGCAGCCGGGTTGCATAAGTGCCCGGCTTCGATTCGGAACCCACTTCCCCGCAATCCTACCACCTCCCCGCGTCACCGCAACCCTCCCTCCGACCGGAGCCCAAGCTTAAAAGCATGAGCTACTCTGCCTTTCGGCAGTCGGGTTGGCTCTGCCGCCCGACTCTCTTTGGCTTGATGAGCTGGCGCAAGAGGTAGGGGGCCAAGGCTGCCCCACTACGCTCTGATCCGAAATTTATGGTGTTACAAGCAGCTAGGCCGGCTCAGGTGGGCGCTTATGTAAGCAATCCACCCACTGTGGGAGGCATGGGATCGCCTTGGGGCGGAGCTTCGAGCAATGGGGTCCCCAAAAAACACCGTGCGGGTTACCCGCTTTGCGGACCTCGGGGTATGCCGAAGAGTCCTTCCTCAATGACCTCGAGCCAGGTATGGAGTACAAAAGTATGAACCTCCTGGATGCGCCCGCTATCTGCGGAAGGGATCACGATCGCTTTGTCGGCGAGTTCGCACGCTGGTCCCCCACCCTTACCCGATAGAACAATCCGGAGAAGATGCTTTTCTTTCGCGGCCTCTAGAGCTCGGAGGATATTCGGAGAACAGCCACTGGTCGAGAAGACGACCAGGGCATCTCCCTCCGCGCTCAGTGCCTGGATCTGGCGGGCGAAGACCTCCTCAAATCCGAAATCGTTGGCGATGCAGGTGAGTGCGGAGCCATCTGCGTTGAGGCTTATCGCTGGCAGTGCCTGCCGACTCTTTCGGTAGCGACCGGTCAGCTCCTCACACAGGTGCATGGAATCTGCGGCGCTCCCTCCGTTGCCGCAGGCGAGGATCTTACCCCCTTCCCGCAAGCATTCAGCCAGGCGTTCACCGGCGCGCTCCACCTCCGGCATGGAAGCCCGAAAAGCCTCGAGAACCGCGATCAGGGAGTCCGGCATGGTTCAGAAATCCGATTTGCGCCTTCCCCAGTTTCCAGAGGCAGAGGGTTCGGCTTTGCCGATGCTGTGGACAACGAAGCCAATCTCGGTCATCGCCTTGCCATCCAAAAGATTGCGACCGTCAAAGATGTGGGCCGGCTTCCGCATCGAGTCGAAGATCCGGGCATAATCCAGCGAAGCAAACTCGTCCCACTCGGTGAGAACGGCGACCGCATCGCACTCGACAACGGCTTGGTAGGGGTCGCTGGCCACTTGAACCCTGGGATCTTCGATGGCTGGGTCGAGGCCGAGATCCCGGTAAATCACCTCTTTGGTGACCCGGGGATCATAAATGTGAAGAACCGCCTGCTCCTCCAGCAAATCCCGGCAAACGGAAATCGCTGGTGACTCGCGGGTGTCATTGGTGTCCTTCTTGAAGGCAAACCCGAAAACCGCCAGATTGCGGCCACTCACCGTATTGAACATGGCCCCCATGATCCGGCGCACGAATCTTTTCTTCTGGTAGTCGTTCATTTCGACCACCTTGCGCCAGTAGCCAGCCACCTCCGGGAGACCGAAAAACTCGCAGAGGTAGACCAGGTTCAAAATGTCCTTCTGGAAACAGGAACCCCCGAATCCGACTGAGCTGCGAAGAAACTTGGGTCCGATCCGCGAGTCCATGCCGATCGCCCGGCCCACTTCCTCGACATCGGCATCGGTCCGCTCACAAAGTGCGGAGATCGAATTGATACTGGAGATGCGCTGGGCGAGAAAGGCGTTCGCGGTCAGCTTGGAAAGCTCGGACGACCAGAGGTTGGTCGTCAAAATCCGCTCCTTGGGAACCCATGCTTCGTACAGCGAGGAGACCGCAGCCACGGCCGCCTGGCCCTCGTCGGTCTGGTCGCCCCCGATCAGAACGCGGTCGGGATTGTTCAAATCCACGATTGCGGTGCCCTCGGCCAGGAACTCCGGATTCGAGACAATCTCGAACTGGTGTTTCGACCCCTCGGCGTGAAGGATCTGCTTCAGGAATTCGGCTGTGCGAACCGGCACGGTCGACTTCTCGACGATGATCTTGTTCGACCGTGCGACCCGGGCGATCGTCCGGGCACACTTCTCGACGAACATCAAATTCGCGGCACTCCCCTTGCCGACCCCAAACTGCTTCGTCGGAGTGTTCACCGAGACAAAAATGATATCTGCCTCGGCGATCGTGGCCTCCACGGCGGTGGTGAAAAAGAGATTCCTCCCCCTGGCCTCCTTGACGACCTCCAGCAGGCCGGGCTCGAAGACCGGAAGCTCCTCGGAATTCCAGCCCTTGATCCGGTCCTCATTGATGTCGACGACCGTCACCTTGATTTCCGGATTCTTCTGGGCGATTACCGCCATGGTTGGGCCGCCAACATAGCCAGCCCCGATACAACAAACTTTCTTTGACATTGCTAAAAAATCACGATGTTGCACAGTAAATCTCCGCCCTGCAATCCTTCATCTGCCATGCCTTCCCGTTCTTTTTTCATTGTCGCCCTCGCCATTCTGGTCGTGGGCTACCTCTGCGTGAACCTTCTGCTGCGTTGGTCCTATCCCCGCCAATTGTTTCCGTATCGCGGGAGCAGCTACGAAACGCTTCCCGGGCTATTGAGCACCGTGGCACCGGACGGGAATCAGATCGCCTTCGTCCACCTGCCCCTTGAGGACCAGGACGCTCCGCTTCTGTTCTACCTCCACGGCAATGGAGAGGATCTGGGGCACAATGCGGACCGTTTTGAGTGGTTCGGCGAACAAGGATATTCAGTCATTGCCCTCGATTACCCCGGCTATGGCCTCAGCACGGGGGAGCCAACAGCCGAAAGCGTGCGGCAGGCCACCGCCGCCGTCTGGAACTTCGCCCGGGAGCAATTGGGTGCTCAAGCCCGGGACACAGTGATATGGGGCCGCTCGATTGGTAGTGCCCCGGCTGCCTGGTTGGGGGCAACGGACGAATTCCGGGGCCTGATCCTCGAGTCCGCCTTCCGCTCCATTTTTTCCGTGGCCAATCTACCCTTCCCCGTGCTTCTTCGCGAACCCTTCCCAACCGAGGCCCTTCTCCCCCTCTTTGATGGGCCGGTTTTCCTCTTCCACGGCGAAAAGGATTTCGTTATTCCGGTCGATCATGCCCGCAAGCTTGCTGGCGTTGTCGGCGAGAACGCCACCCTGGTACTCCTCCCCGAAGGGTCCCATAACGACCTGCGCTTCGTCGGCCTGGAGGAAATGGAAGCTGCCCTCGCCTCACTCCGGGATCGATCAACCCATTGAATCTCCTGTACAGAGCGGATTGCGCAAGCGGGGCTGCGACAATGTTTGCTTTCCGCAAAGCGCAATGGTATCCCGGCTCCATGAAACTCGCTTTGTATCCGGGAACGTTTGATCCGATCACCAAGGGTCACCTTGATGTCCTCAACCGCGCATCCGTGCTTTTCGACCGGGTGATCGTCGCCGTGGCAAGAAATGCACCCAAGAACCCGGTTTTCTCGCTCGAGGAAAGAATCCAACTCATCCGGGAAAACGTCGATACGGAACGTTTCGAGGTCTGCCCACTTGAGGGCCTGGTCGTCGAGTTTGCCCGCAAGAAGGGAGCGCAAGCACTGATCCGGGGCCTGCGCGCCATCTCCGATTTTGAGTACGAATTCCAAATGGCGCAGATGAACCGCAACCTCGATGAATCCATCGAGACGATCTTTCTGATGCCGAGTGAAAAATTTTTTTACACGAGTTCCGCCCTGATCAAGCAGGTTGCTTGTTACACGGAGAAAGAGACCAATCTTGTCCCCGCAAACGTCCAGGCCGCCCTGAAACGGAAATTTCATCCCGAGCCGGGCCTTTAGGTTCTCCCTTGACATCGGCACGGGTCGGAGAGTCCACCAACCCCTACATTTGTTCGATTCCGTCGGAATCCTATTGCCAAAAGAACAGGCGAAGACTTTTTTCCTAGTTTTAGAAAGTCCCCTGTACCGTTAACCCATGAGCAATTTGCAACACAACTCCGGTTTGAGCTGGCGCAGCCTTGGCCTCGGCCTTTGCGGCCTTTGCTTCTGCGGGTGGATCGTATCAACGGCAACCGGACCGCTTGGCTGGCAGCGTGCTGCCGGTGCGGGTGCCCTCGCCATGAGCGCGCTCTCTTTTCTCGGGCTGATTTTGCTGGGAGACGCGCTCTGGCGGCGACTGTTTAAATCCGGCCTCCTGAGCAAGTCCGAACTCCTTTGCCTGGTTTATCTCCTCCTCGCCGGCGCACCTTTCATGGGCCTCGGATTCTGGGTGCCAGCTATCCAGACCGCCACAGGTCCCGAGAAACGGACCGTATGGACCGTTTTTGACCTGTTCCCCGATCAATTTCGGGCCGGCGGACCCAATCTCGTCGGCCCCGAGCGTATGGATCTTTGGGAGCGCGCGGAAGTTTCAGGCGGAGAACTGCAAACCCCGGGAGCGGGTGACCAACAGGTCGTGGAGCTGATCGCGGAGGACTCGGCGGGTGCCAGTGTCCGCCTTCCCCTCGCCCTGGTGGAGGATGGCTTGTATCACAACGCCAAGTATCTCTTTACCGCACGTTTCCGTTTCGAGGGAGATCCCGGAACCGTGTGGTCCGCCAGGCTAGTCCCGGATGACGGCGTTGGCAGCCCGCTCGAACTCGCACGCGGGCGCGGCCCCGCCAGACCCTCACAATCCGATCTGGAAGGTTTCACCCGCAACGGCAATTTCGGCTTCGCCCTCCCCTCCAGTGCCGAAGAACAGGTGTTTATTGAAATCCGAACAGACGGCCCGGGAGTGCTCCAAATCGCCGATCCACTGGTCTCTGAAGTCACCGCCATAACCCAATTTTTCGAGGGCCGTCCCGTGCTTTCCGAGAGCGAATACGAAGCCCTCCCCGAAAACCGCCGTGCGGGGGTGGCCGTCCGGCCTGATAATCTCTTCAGCTTTGCCGGTCTAAAATACATTCTGGGCGGACGTGTGCCTTGGGAGTTTTGGGTAAAACCGATGACGGCATGGCTGGGTTTCCACCTGCTCCTATTCGGAGGGACCTTCGCGATTGCCATCATTATGCGACGCCAATGGCTCGAACGCGAGCGCTTTCCCATGCCGTTGACCTACCCGATCTTGGATCTGATCGGTCGCCCGGACACGCCCCGGCGCATGGTCCCGGCGGTCGCTCGCAACGGGCTGTTCTGGATCGGATTCAGCATCGGGGGGATCTATGCTCTCGCCGCGATCGCCTTCGCCTTCAACCCCAGCCTCCCCGATCCCCAACCCGTCATTCAGATGCGCTCCTACTTCACCGGGGATTGGGGTGACACCTGGAAATTCGGTTTCGAGATCCTCCCCTTTGTTTTCGCAATCGGGCTGCTGCTGGACCTTAACATTTCGCTCAGCGTCGTCATCGGGTTTTTTCTTTTCCGCTTCCAATATCTCATCGGCACACAAACGGGATGGGCCGCTGACTCCAAATTTCCTTACCGCGAGCATCAGTTTGGTGGGGCCGCCCTCGCCTACGGGCTGACCTTGCTCTACTTCGCCCGCCGTCATCTTGTGAACACGATGAAAATCGCGGTACGGGGCGAGCCTCGGACCCACCGTCTTGAGGGATCCGACTCGGACGATTCCTCGGAGGAGGACACCGGAGACGACCGCCCCTTCGGCTACCGATTCGGCTACGTGCTGCTCCTGATTTCCGCCTTTGGCTTTTTGGCCTGGGCCGGGTGGATGGGCCTGGGATGGGTCGGATCGGTCGTTATTTTTGCCATTCTGATGCTTATGGCCTTCGTGCTGATGCGGGTCCGGGCGGAGTGCGGCGTGCCCTTTGCGACGATCGGATCCAATACCGCCGCCTTGGTGCTGGTGCCGGTGGCGGGCGGCCTCGGATTCCTCGGCGCTGAGGCCTTCGGCATGAACCACATCCTCGGCGGTGTCCTCTTCGGGACGACGATTCTGGTTGTGGCTGGCCTTCAGGTCGAGTTTCTCGAATTGGCCCGCCGCTATGGGATGCGGCGATGGCACATTCCCACCACCCTGACCCTCGCCGTCGTCGGCGGCGTGGTCATCGGAGGCTGGTTTTTTCTCTCGGGCCACTACTCGATTGGATCGGACAATGTCCAACATGCCACCCAATACGATCTGCGTCCGGCAAAGATCAGTGACATCAGCCAGCCGATCGCCACCGCCCAACGGGTCGCCGCCGGAGAAGACGTGTCAACTGCGGGGGATGCCGCCGGAACCGCTTTCTTTTTTTCCGGCGGTGTGATGGTCGTGCTGACCGCACTGCGTCAGTTGTTCGCCGGTTTCTGGTTTCATCCCGTCGGCTTCCTTATCGGACCTTACATGGACGTCCTGTGGGGCGGTCTCCTTCTGGCATGGTTTGTTCGGCTACTAGTCGTCAAGCTGGGGGGCGCCGCCATCGTGCGCGAGAAACTCCGCCCCTTTGCCGTCGGTATCATTGTCGCTCTCGCCTTGTTCTACTTGGTCGGGTTCGCGGCCAACCTTTATGTGGCCCATACCAGCCCGGGCCAGGATCTTTTCTTTTGGAGAATGACCCCGAACCGTTAATCCCGTCCCCCTCCAGTGTTTACCGTGACCTCCGAAAACCAATCAAAACTGCCCTCCGGCAAGATAGCCGGCAACGCAATCGCGGGTGCTCTTTTGTCCGTCGTCGGCGTACTCGGCGCGTTCGCCCTGATGGCCGCTTTTCTCGGTTATTTTCAGGCCCAGCCATTGTTTACAGCTGAGGAACAGGCCCGCGAGGGCATCCCGTCCGAACTTCTCGAGGCGGTAGAACCCGAGTTGGTCGGTGCATGGCAGGACCGAATTCTTGAGCACGGTTCGCGCCTGGCCGGCCAGCCCGCCGCCGTATGGACCGCAGAGCAGATCACCGCCGCCTTCGAAGAGGCCGGCCTCGACACCCACGTGATTGATGCCCCCGCTGTCGTTCCAGTCACCGAGACCGCCCGCTTCACTCCGGCGGAAGGTGCGGCGGGATCCCCAACCGTTCGTCTGGAACCATTCTCACCAAACTACATGCAGCCGGGCAATACGCCCGAGGGCGGCATTGAGGGCGAACTCGTCGTCCTGACGCCCGAGGTCCTGCGCGAACGAACCGACTTTTCCGGAGTGATCGGCCTGATCGATGCCCGTGAGGGGCAGTATGATTCCCGCATGGCTTTTGATTGGAGACGATATGCACGCCTCGGAGTCGAAGCACTCTTGGTCTCCCACCCCGATGGATGGGAAGCCATCGACTGGCCGACGGTGGCCGAGCGGTACAGCGGGATGGTGTCAAGCGTGCCCATTAACTACGTCCGCCTCGCCGCCTCGCCGGAAGTTTTTCAATACGCCGGCCAACGGGTGAAATTGGAAGTCAACACGTTCTGGCGCGAGGTGTCCGCTCCCACCGTCGTGGGAATCGTCCGCGCTCAATCGCCCAGTGTCCGGGACAAAGCCCGTGAGGCCGTTTTCCTCTCGGCCTACTACGATGCCACCGGGATTTTACCCGGGCAGGCACCCGGTCCCGCCGAGGCAATGGAGGCGGGCTACCTCATTCAGTTGGCCAAGGGCCTGGGCGGACTCCAGGATCGTTTGCGCCGTGACATCGTCCTGGTCGCCGCCAGCGGCCAATACGTGGGCGGCGTGGGCTTGGACGAGGTGATTCGAATGGTGCGCTCCCGCCCGACCGATGCCTCTCTCGTCGGAACCCCGGCCAGGGCCAACGCGGAGGCCGAAGCCGCCGGGCACCCCCCACACCGGGTCGCGCCTTTGTTGAAGAAAAGAGAAGAAGACGCAGCGAAACTCAGCTTGGTCGAAACGCTGCTCCCGGTCGCAAAGGATCCCGGCTTCCTGACCTCGGGGGAACGAACCCAACGGCTTGTGGGCAATCTCGATTCAGAGGCGCGCACTTTCTTGCGCGACCAACTCGAATACGTACTCAAGACCGAAAGCTTCAAGCTCTCCGAGAAGACGCGGGAAGCCAAGCTGAGCCTGGAACGCATGGACCTAATCAACCCCGAGGATCCCGAGTTCAAGGAGTATCTCACCCGCCTCGAAGTCTTCAACGAGGTCAATTCCGCTGCCGGACTGCCGCCCGATTCCCTCGCCGAGCGTGCCTCCGACATCGTCGCCAAATACGATATCCCCGAACGCTACCGCGATCGCCTGGAACTTTTGCAGGACTACCATCTACACCGGATCGACCAGCTCGACCGCAAGATCGCCCTCGCACGGATTTTTCAGGAATACCACACCGTGCTCGGGATCGGCCTGATGTTTGCCCCGGGGGAGTCCGAAGAAAAGCTGCTCCTGGCCTCCGCACAGGCGACGGATTTCGCTCTCAAGGACAAGACCAACCTGCTCTCCAAGGCGGCCGGACGGATAGAAAACTCCAGCGTCTCCATCGTCCCCCCACAGCGCAGGTCTCGCAATCAACTCGGCGGCTATTTTGGCGAGGCTGTTTTCGATTGGGGGCCGGACTGGTGGGCGAAAAAAGGATACGAAGGACTCTACGTTGTGAATATGGATCGCCCCGGCGAGATGCGATCCCGATCCCTGCCCTGGATCAGGGAGAACATGACACTCGAAAATTCCCTCGCCGAAACCTTCCGCACAACCGCCGATTTCGTGTATCACCTCGGGCTTGGTGATGGGGCCATCACAACCACCCCCCTGCAAACATGGATTCACCAAAGTTTTGGTGGGCGGGTCATGGCATCCGGTATAGGCCAGTCGATCCTTCCCGACTATCCGTTGGCCGGAGCATTGGTGGGAGGACGCCCGAGGACCCGTGTCGCCGCTTTCTCAATGCCGGGATTCTATCATTCCCCTTTCCTTCTCACCGATCCATACGGTAATTTCGAGCGAGAGGACGTGGCCGCCGACTACCCGCATTGGTGGGGTTATTACGGAAATGGCGGCCACGACTTCATCGCCGCCGGTTTTGACGACTCGGGAATTATCCGCCAGATCAAGGATGCGGGCGAAAGCAGCCAGAGGCTTTTCAAATCAACCGGATTGCGGGCACCGGAAGCCCTCGAGAACATGACGATCGTCACCTTCCCCGCGCGCTCGGTCGCGATACTCGACCTGAATAATCCACAGACCATGGCCGATTATCAAGGCGTCCGGTTTGTCAGCGCAAAAGGCCGTACCGAATTCGACCAGCACCTGGAGTTCCCTGGATTGGGAATCGAACAGATCTTCCTGCCCGAGGACCGCCGGTTCTTCGCCCTTCTGCAAGCGGGTGCCCCCGACAATGAAAATGTCCGGCAGACTCGCGCCTTCCTCCTCAACACCGAAAACACTCCAGCTGAGCAGCTGACCCGGGAGATCGCCGGACGGGGCTACCTCGTCGCCGACCACCCCATTCTCGATCGCATCCCTTTCCGCGCTGCCGACGGTATGCTTCATGTCAATGGGTGGCGCCTCAATCTACAAAACCGCTTCAATATGGCCGATGAGCGGCTCAACCTTTATCATGAACGCGCGGAGAATCTCCTGGCCACCGCAGAGAACCCAGACGCCCCCTTCCTCGAACGCGACGAAGAAGCCCGCGGGAGCGTGGTCTACTCCACCCTCAATCACCCGGTTCTGCGTCAGTCAATCGAAGAAGCCGTCTGGGGTATCATCTGGTACCTTTTCCTCATGGTGCCCTTCATCTTTTTCTTCGAGAAATTGATCTTTTGCTTCTCCGATGCACGGAAACAAATCGTGGCCCAAATGGGTATCTTTCTGGTCTGTTTCGCGATCCTGCGCCTGCTCCATCCGGCGTTTGAAATGGTGCGATCGTCCCTGATGATCCTTCTCGGATTCGTAATCATCCTGATCTCCATGGGGATTACCTTCCTCTTCTCCAGCAAGTTCAAGGAGAACCTTGAGGAGCTTCGAAAGAAAGCCGGACGGGTGACCTCCGCCGAGGTTAACAAATTTGGAGTCATGGGTTCGGCCTTCATGCTGGGCTTAAATAATATGCACCGACGCAAAGTGCGCACCGGACTGACCTGCGCCACCTTGGTCCTCCTGACCTTCGTGATGATCTCCTTCACCTCCGTCAGTTCCGACCTGGCCGACGAGCGGGTGGCTCTCGGCAAGGCCCACTACCAGGGTATGCTCGTGCGCAATGACAATTTTGAACCCCTGAGCCGCGACGAGGTTTTTGCCTTCCAAAATAAATATGGAGAAAACTATCAGGTCGCCCGGCGAGCTATGCTGACGGGTATGGAGGTTGAAAATCAACCAGTCACGCCGGAGATGCAGCTCGTCCGGCAGATCGCTTCGGACTCCGACGACGCCAGTTCACAGGATCTTGTCCGCCGCGAAGTCTCTGCCCATGCCTACCTTAAATTCGATCCCAGCGAACCCCTGCGTGACCGAATCGAACTCTGGCCCGGTTCGCGATGGTTTTCATCGCAGGACCTTGGTTCCGAGATCGTTCCTATTCTGGTTTCCGAAGCCGCAGCCAGTGCGCTCGCGATCGACCCAGCCGACCTCTCGGAGGAGGGCGTCCCCCTTACGATCGGCGGTGCGACCTTCTCGGTGATCGGTATTTTCGAAAGCGAAAGTCTGGAAAGTCTCCGTGACCTGAACGGCCAGGATCTCCTTCCCTACGATTACGAACGTGTTTCCGATGCAGTGGCGGATAAAACGGGAACCGGCACCGTTCGCCTGATCGACGAAAACGAAACCCGGGTACCCGCTTCGGATGTGATTCTCCTGCCGTACGGGGTCACCAGTCTCTCACCGCCAAACTCGGAGGAGATTATCTCCAGCGTCGCCGTTGCCATGCCGGGTGTCCCCTATGGCGAAGCGAGCCGGGTGATCGACGCCTTCCTCACACAACTCGGCGAACCCGTTTACTACGGCCTGGATGGCGTCGCCTACCGGGGCCTCCAAACCCGCAAGACCACGATGGCCGGACTGGTCGATTTGATTATTCCCCTGTTGATCGCCGGTCTGACCGTTCTGAATACAATGCGCGGATCCGTTTACGAGCGGCGCGATGAGATCTATGTCTACAACGCCGTCGGGATCGCTCCCCGTTATGTCTTTTTTATGTTCATTGCCGAGGCCTTTGTCTATGCGGTGGTTGGCTCCGTTCTGGGCTATATCCTCAGCCAGGGCGTCGGGCGGGTTCTGACCGAGATCGGCCTGACCGGTGGCCTTAACATGACCTACACCTCGATGGCGACAATTTACGCTTCATGGACTCTCATGGCTGCCGTATTCATCTCCACCTTTTTCCCAGCACGCCAAGCGATGAAGATCGCCGCCCCAAGTGAGGAGAGCGGCTGGTCCTTGCCCGAGCCGAAGGGTGATCGCCTTGCCTTCGACCTTCCCTTCAATTTTATGCACCGGGACCGGTTCGCGATCATTTCCTTCTTCGCGCGCTACCTGCGAGACCATGGAGAAGGTGGCGTTGGTCGCTTCTATGCGGCAGAACCCATCCCCCTCCTCGAACCCGATCCGGACGATCCGGGCCATTTGATCCCAGGGATTTCCTCGACGACATGGCTCAAACCCTACGATCTCGGGGTCTCTCAGGAGCTGCGAATCACAATGCCGATCGACGACGAGACCGGCCTCTATAAAGCCCGCGTCGAACTCTTGCGCCTTTCCGGCACGAGGGAGGCATGGCTACGCCTCAACAAGGGCTTTGTCCTCCAGGTGCGCCGCCAATTCCTGCACTGGCGCGCAGTCGATGAACCAGACCGCCAGGATATGTTCAACGAAACCCGCCATCTGCTGATGAAGAACCTTCCTAAGCCCACTGAACGAGAGCCGCTGACCGCTTAGGTCTTCCAATTTCCATCGTCATTCCAGATTGAATTAAATATATGAAGAACCGCCGAGTAGACCAGGAATACGAGGATTTCCGGACCCTCCTGCCCACCCCGACCGAGTTCAAGAGCGGATTCGGCTGGTCCACGATCGCAGGACTAATCTTCTGCGGTCTGGTCATGATCCCGGGTTCGATCTATCTCGGGCTAATGACAGGTGGCCAGCTTGGCCCCGCCGCCGCATGGGTCACCGTGATCCTCTTCATGGAAATCTCCCGGCGGGCAATGAAGCCGCTCAACCAGCAGGAGCTGGTCATCCTCCTCCACGCCGCCCACGTCATGATGGTCGGCAGCATGCTCTTCCCCGGCGGTCCCCTCGCCCAGCTGGTCTTCCGCGCTTATCTGGTAGGCAGTGATGCCGTCCGCGATGCCGGTCTACTCGGTGCCTTTCCCGGTTGGTTCGCTCCCGCCCACGATAGCGAGGCCATCCTTTCCCGCGATTTATTCCACCCCGATTGGTTTATCCCCATCCTCCTGATGCTCTTCACGCTGGTCGTGGGCCTGACGAAGCGTTATTCCCTCGGCTATCTTTTCTTCCGCGTCACCAGCGATGTGGAGGGCCTGCCCTTCCCACTCGCCCCGGTTCAGGCCCAGGGCGCAATGGCCCTTGCCGAAAGTGAGGAGACTCCTACAAACGACGATCTGGCCAACAACGTCGACACCGGGGAAGAGTACCGCCCGGCGGACGACTTAAAGGGTAAGCGGTGGCGCATTTTCTCGCTCGGAGCCTACATCGGCATCGCCTTCGGCGTTATCCAGATCGGCGTACCCGCCATCACCTCACTCTTCCTCGCCAAGCCCGTTTTCCTGCTGCCGCAGCCTTTCTGGGATACGACCACCCTGACCGAGGGCTTTCTTCCCGCTGCCCCGACCGGAATCGCGATCGACGCTGGTCTCTTCCTCACCGGCATGGTCCTTCCTTTCTGGGCTGTCTTCGGCACTTTTCTCGCGGTCGTTCTGACGACTATCCTAAACCCAATACTGCAGGTCCTCGACTACATGCCGACATGGCAGCCCGGCATGGATACGGTCAATACCATGTTTTCGGTCGAGGTCGATTTCTGGCTCAGCTTTAAAATCGGTGCCGCATTCGGGATCGCCGTGGTTTCGATCTTCTCCACCGTCCGCGCCCTTCGCAAAGCCTCCCGTGAACGCAGAGTGAGCAAGGACAAAAACGTGAAAAAGATGTGGGACCCTCCCGTTAAGGGCCGCGGGGACTACCCTCTCTGGATCGCCATCGCCATTTATGCCCTCTCCGCTTTTGCGCTCATCGGGGTGGCCCTGATCCTGATTCCGTATAGCCTGACCATCGCGGTCTTCCTCTTCATTTTCGCCTTCATCTACAACCCGTTGATCTCTTACATCAACGCCCGCCTCCTCGGGATCGCCGGACAGACCGTCGACATCCCCTACACGAAGGAGATGGCCTTTATGTTCTCCGGTGCCGAGGGGATCGAAATCTGGCTCGCACCAATCCCCCTCGAAAACTACGGACACCAAACCCAGGCCTTCCGCGTCAGCGAATTGACCGGCGTCTCCTTCTGGTCCCTGGTCAAAACCGACTTGGTCGCCCTGCCGCTTCTCTTTGTCCTCTCGCTGGTGTTCTGGGCTTTTATTTGGAAGAGTGATCCGGTCCCCGGCCCGCTCTTCCCCAACGCTCAGGTCCGATGGGACTTGGCCGCCAAACAACAGGTGCTGGTGATGTCGTCCACTGTCGACGCCAACAAGAGCTGGGCCGATACCCAGCTGGGACAAGCCATTAAGCCAGAAATTATTGGAGGCGGGTTTGTCGGCATCACCGGACTCTTCGTCCTCCTTTCCTGGGCCGGGATGCCCGTGATGATGGTCTACGGCCTTGTTCGGGGATTTGGGGAGTTTCCCCACCTGCTGATCACTGAGATGATCGGCGCGATCGTCGCCCGCTTCTATTTTAAGAAGAAATACGGAACCAAGAATTTTATTAAAGTCATCCCCATTGTCCTCGCTGGCTACATGACCGGTGTCGGCCTCCTCGGCATGGCCGCAGTAGCCACCAACCTGATCAAAAGCGCCGTAAGCGGCGCCCCCTTCTAGCAACCACCCTTCACCCTTCACCCTTCATAATTCACCCTTCACCCTTCACCCTTCATCCTTCACCCTTCATCCTTCACCCTTCATCCTTCACCCCTCATCCTTCTAAATGGACACCATCCCCAGACAGACGAGGCTCCCCCTCAAGGTAGCATTCGAAATCGTCATGCAGGGCATCCGTATCCGACTCGGACGGGCACTCGTGACCGTTTCCGGTGTTGTGCTCGGCGTGGCCTTCCTGATGTCAATTCTCGCCGGAATCCTTCTCAAGGAAGGAGTTTCGGAAGAAGATGCCCTGCGCATGGAAGTCGAGCGCATGACGAATTTTCTCGAAGCCGAAAGTGGCGTCGCCGAGGGTAAGACCTTCGGGATCGTGGTTTTGGGCCAACTCTCCAAGGCCGAAGCGCGCTTTGTCCAAACTCTCTCCCGTTCAGGCGTCTCGGAAATCCGCTACTTCGATCCCAAGGCCTTTTTTGACCCGAGCCAGTTGCAGCTGCTCCGGGAAACCGATCTTGCCGAGGTGGCCGAAGGTACCAGCGGCGTTCTCCTCATGGGGCAGCCCGAGGAAGACCAAACGACCCAGCCCGAGGGAATCCTGCCGTCCGAACTGCTCGTCAACGCCCGCCAGAAACTGCTCGCCGCGACCAACGAAGCCATCCCTCTTCCCGAGGTTCCCGGCATCACCTCCACCCGGCTCAGCCGTGAATTGAAGCAAGAGGAGATCGAGGCACGCGAGGCACAAGCCCGCCGCGACCGCTTTCGCGACATCTGGATCATTGTCATCTCCCTGCTCGTGACCGTTATCGGAATCGCCAACGCAATGCTCATGAGCGTAACCGAACGCTTCCGCGAGATCGGTACCATGAAGTGCCTCGGTGCCCTCTCTGGCTTCGTCCGGCGGATGTTCCTCATCGAATCCGCGATCATGGGTCTGGCCGGAGGCATCGTCGGCGCAATCGGCGGCATTCTTTTCTCCATCCTTGCCTACCTCTTCACCTACGGACCAACCCTCGTCTTTGCAGGCGTTTCTTCCAACTTTGTAGGCCTGATCGGGTTCGGACTCACCTCCGTAGTCGTCGGAGTCGTCCTTTCGATGATCGCCGCCCTCTACCCTGCCAATGTTGCTTCCAAAATGATTCCCGCCGTCGCCCTTCGCAGTAATGTCTGACAACGATCCAGCAAATCCCGACGAGGTTTCCCGCGACCCGCAAACCGCCCCGGCTGCGGAATTCGAGGCAATCGTGCCCAACCGGGTCAAACCGGGTGCGCCAATCACCGCCGAAATCATCGATTCGATCCTCGCCCCTCCCGTCAAGGAACCGAAAGAACGCGTCATCAACGCCGTCGACGTTCGCAAAATCTATCGGCAAGGGACCCAGGAGACACATGCCCTCCGTGGTGCAACCCTCGACATTTTCAAAAACGAGTACCTCTCGATCATGGGTCCTTCGGGATCGGGGAAATCCACCCTCTTCAACATGATCGGTGCCCTCGGCAAACCAACAACCGGCAAGGTTTACATCGACCAGGTCAACATCGCCCACCTCGATCAGGACGAACTGGCCTGGCTCCGTTGCCGCAAGGTGGGCTATATTTTCCAGTCCTACAACCTCATCCAAGTGATGACCTGCCTGGAGAACGTCACCCTTCCCATGGCATTCGCCGGACTCGAAGCAGAGGCTGCCCGCGAACGAGGAGTCAAAATTCTCAAACAGGTCGGTCTCGGTCACCGCGTTCTCCACAAACCCGCTGAACTCTCCGGTGGCCAGCAACAACGCGTCGCCATCGCCCGCGCCCTCGCCAACGAGCCGGAAATCGTCCTCGCCGACGAACCCACCGCCAATCTCGACCAAGCGACCGGCCAGGAGATGATCGACCTGCTAGCCCGTCTCAAGGAAGAACTCGGCGTCACCATCATTTCCGCCACCCACGACCTAAAAATGCTCCAGCAATCCGACCGAATCCTCTGGATCGATGACGGGCGAATTACCAAGGCCGCCCGCCCCGAGGAGATCGACTTCTCGACCAAGGAGTTCGACCACTGAGTCACGATGTTCAACTTCCTCCAGCGCCGAAAGAAGAAGCCCACTCCGCACCCCCGCGAGGTGACCAGTGAGGCTATGCGCGCCGTCCCCCGCCAATCCCCTGTCGTGGAAGAGAAGGTCGATCCGGAAACCGAGAAACTCTACTTGCGAATCGAGGTCGCCCCGCGCAATCCCCTCAGTCGCGCAATTCAGCGCAAGACCGCATGGAAACGATACCGACAGTTCGACCTCGACCCCGTCGGGCGCGAGTTCTGGGAACTTTGCAACGGACACCGCACCCTCGCCACCATCGAGAAAGCACTCCGCCGAAAGCACGGATGGAGTCCTCAAGATTGCCGACAGGCAGTCGTGCAGTACACCATGGCTCTAACCCAACGCAACCTCCTCCTCCTAGACCTGAGCCACCGCCTCAACCCCCAAGAAGAACAATAACCCCCACTTCACCACTCAACAACTCCACCACTCCACCACTCCACCACTCCACCACTCCACAACTCCACCACCCCACCACTCCACCACTCCACCACTCCACAACTTCACAACTTTCCATGTCCCGACCACTGATTGAAATCCAAGGCGTCAAGAAGCTCTACAAGCGGGCCGAAGAAGAACTATGGGCCCTCAAAGGCATCGACCTGAGTATTTCCGGTGGCGAGTTCCTTTCCATTATGGGTCCGTCCGGATCCGGGAAATCCACCCTCTTCAATCAAATCGGTGCATTGGATGTGCCCACCGAGGGCAAGGTCTTCTTCGAGGGGCATAGCGTTTTCGAACTCAGCGAGCCCCAACAGGCCTGGTTCCGCAATCACAAGATCGGTTACATCTTCCAAACCTTTAACCTGATCACCGTGATGACCGCCCTGCAGAACGTAGCTCTGCCCGCAGTTTTCGAAGGAGTCGGACAACAAGAGGCAACCGAGCGGGCGACGAAGATCCTCGAGCGAGTAGGACTCGGCCACCGTCTCGACCATAAACCCGGCGAACTCTCCGGCGGTCAGCAACAACGCGTGGCCATCGCCCGCGCCCTTGTGAACCGTCCCGCCGTTGTCCTCGCCGACGAACCCACCGGCAATCTCGACACCAAAACAGGTCTCGAAGTGATCGAAATCCTCAAACGCCTCAACAAGGAAGACAGCGTCACCATTGTGTGCTCTACCCACGATCCCAAAATGCTCCGCAATTCACAGCGCGTCGTCTGGATCGAAGACGGCCTGATCAAAAAAGTGTCCACTGCCGAAGACTTCAAAATCGAAGAAATGGACGCCGATACCCTTGGCCGCTGAAAGGATCAACCCACTGTGGAGCATGGCTTACTTATCCTGTCAAAATAGTACGCACATCGAGAACAGTTGTATTCAGCACCCATGTTTTGCCTGAATGCGAGCCAGAACGCACTCCGGCTTCGTCGCCGAACCAGGTTTTCCCGCCTTCACGATTGGCCCGCGCAGCAATAGCGGGAAATTCAACCCCACCCCTCTCCGTAGCGGAAGCGGAAACCGCTTTCGATCCCACAACTCCAAACAGATGGAAAATTCACAGAAACCACAAAGGAAACGCAATTCACCAACTTTGGGCCTGGAAGAAAATAAGTATAGCAATATGCGCACGGTATTTTGTTCGCTGACAAGGCGCGGCGATGGAGCATATTGCCATCTGTGACTAAGGAGCAACGCCGCCATTGAGCAAAAGAACCAGCCAGAATTCTGTCCTCCTTTTCAACGGTGTTGGAAATTCATTTGATATAATGGAGCATGAGAGGTCTTAGTTCG
>CAZWFJ010000022.1:0-29712 GCA_964633135.1 uncultured Puniceicoccaceae bacterium
GGTACGATAGCGATTTCGATTCAGGCCCTATCCGAGTGCCATTGTGGCATGGCTGACCGTCTTCGGAAGGTTGAAAATCGTGCATTGATAGCAGGGCAAGGTCAAAGTCGCAGGTCGACTAAACGCCCAGCGCCAGCATAGAAGCTTTAAGCGGACTATCATAAAACTGCCACTGGATTGCGGTGAGAATGGCGTCGGGAACTTCGGCTAGGTCGCGCTTGTTCTCGCTCGGGATGAGCATGCGCTTGGCCCCGGATTCGACTGCAAGTTGCATGCGTTCGGGGAGGGCAGAGACTTTAATCAACATTCCCTGAACGCTCATTTCACCAAGAACAACCGTTTGCTCGACAACCGGTTTTTCTATCAGGGCCGAGACCATGGAAATGAAGAACGCGATTGCTGTTTCGGAACCCTCTTTGGCTTGGTTGAGGTTGATCGCCTGCAGCGTGTAGTCGTAGCTGTTGTAGTCCTTGGTGATTCCAAGGTTCTTGATATTCGAGCGCAGGTAGGCCTGTGCCGTTTTGACTGCTTCCTTCATCTTGGAAGATAGATTCCCGAGAGGAATGATCCGCCCCGAACCGGAATTGATCTGGGCTTGGATAAGGAACATGGCTAGCCGGTTGTCCGAGGTGTCTGAGCCGATCGTGTAGACGCTCCCCGGGGCAAGGCGTCCTTCGGCGATAATGGTTCCTCCACCCATTTCCGGCACGTTGACGAAGGATTCCTGGGCACTCTCTTTGTCGAAGTAAGAAAAACTCGTGTTCCAGTATTCAAGGCCGCCCATCTTTTTGAGCTGTTCTTTGACCCGGCGACGCATCTCCAGCGCGTATTCGAGATACTCTTGGGTTTCCTCCTTGGTCACTTCGCCGTCGGGGTGAAGAATCTTGATGAAGCCGGAAACGATCTTCCGTACGGCTTTCTGGTCACGACCACTGAGGTGACTCCCGAATTTGAAATACTTCTCGGCGTAGTCCGCGTAGCTGGATTTGCGGAGCTCCCGCAAAATCTCGGCGAGGTAGTCCGTGACCAGGCCGAAATGGCTGGTGTAGCAGTCATCGCCGGTCTTTTGGAACTCCCACCCCGGAATGTAGGCGTGAATTCGGTCGTAAAACGCCGTGTCCATCTCCTTTGGCATGGGGTAGAAAAGGTGCGAGGTGCGGATGATGTTCTCGATCTCCCCGTCGATATTTCCAACAAAGACGATGGAGCCTTCGGCATTGATGATGTCACGGCCACGGCTGAACGCTCCATCCTCCATGTAGCCTTTCATGATATTGATGCCACTCTTATCTGTGAAGCTGATCCCAGCCGCTTCATCGAAGGCGACGACGTCCCAGAGACAGACCAAGCCGCGCTGGCCCGAGGATAGATTTACGAACATCTGTGCCGTTGTGGTCTGGCCTCCCGAGATAAGGTGGCAATATGGGCTGAGCTGCTGGTAAACGTAGCTTTTGCCGGTGCCCCTAGGCCCGAGCTCGACGCTGTTAAAGTTTCGCTCAACGAACGAGAGGAGCCGGAGGATGTAATGGAACTTCCTTCGCTTGGTGTAATAGGGGTGCGTCGGCTCATAGCCCATCGTCCGCAAGATAAAGTCGAGCCATTGGTCACGGGTGAACCTCTGTCGTGCGACCTTGAGGCTATCCAGGCTACGATTGGATAGCTGAATGGGACGGATCGATTCGATGAAAAAAGGGCGGTTCTGATTTTTAAAAAGATAGGTGTCGTCGTAGCGCAGGGTGACTTCCGCCCAAACACCGCCCATTAGGAGGCGGTCGTATTCGCTGACCACTCGATCCTCAATGTTGATATAGTCCAGGTTCAGATTCCCCAGACTGGCCCAGTATTTGTCGTGGGTCTCGACAAGCTTCACCGACACCTTGTCGATGATTTCCAGCGTGGAATGCTGCTTGATGCGCGACTTCACCGACTCTCGCTCGTCCGGCTTCACATACTTAGAGGAAAGGGTTTCCCGGACAAACTCCAGCCCTTCCTCAATGGCATCGTCGTCGGTTGATGCGCAATATTTCCCGAGTAGAAACTCGATGACAAAGGCAGGCACGCCGAACGCAGAGCGCATACGCCGTTGTAAGTCTTTGCGAACAACCAGACCGGGAAATGCTTCGCTCCCAATCTTATCCAGTTCGTCGAGGGTGAGTTTCTCGGAAAGTGCCATTTCTACAGGTCCCTTGCTATGGTTAAAATGATGCCGCTGGCGGGAAATTTTTCGCCGGTGTCTTTGTCGGACACAGAAAGAATTAGCTGCTCGTCAGCAACGAAGGAATGCTTGGAATCGAAGAAGGCGGTCACGCCCTTTTCTTTGTCATTCCAACAGAGCGAAACTGTCTTCGCTTGCCCATTCGGCAGGACGGAAACACCGCTGCTCTTCCTTGTGATTTGGATTTCCAGCGTGCGCGAAGGCTGCTCAAATAGATCTTCACTCTGCGTATTGTCTGCCTTGCTTCCGAGGACGATCTTGAGTGCAGCTCGTGTCAGTTGATAGCTCTCGAGTTCAACGCGCACCTCGAATGTTTTGGGCGTCGTGTGGACTGTAGAAACGAAGTGCGGGATGATCATTTCCTGCAGGGTGGCCCCGCCATGACTGAAGGACTTCTCCGTCTTGAAGAAGGCCAGACCGGGAGGCACTGCGACGAGAAATTCATCGTTCCAGGGGCAGCCTTTGCGAATGAGCGGCACATCGGTTGAGCGCTGGGTGATCGCAAAGCGTTCCTTTTGCAGGATGGTCCAGTCCTTGTTGAACGGCACCTCTTTCGGCAACCATTCCGGCGGGAACAGCACGAAGCCATGGTCCGTTATAATGTGGACTTGCGGATAGCCCCAGGAGTGCAGCTTCTTCACCACGCGCAGGAGTTGGCGAACCTCATCTTCCATGTAGCGGATGAGGGCTCCGTCGTTGCCGTGTCCCATACAGTCGAGCGTCTCGTGGCCATACACCACCAAGAGCTTACCTGCTTTCTCGGGGGCGCTATTGAGTCCCACAACATCTTCTATGGTCAAGAGCTGTGCCCCGAAGTTTTCCATTGCATCCAAACGGTTTTGTCGAACAGCGAGACTCTTTCCCTCCCGCATCGGATACAGCTCATTGCCTTTGATCGTTAAGCTCTCCGGCTGCAGCTCCTTCGGAAGCAGCGCGCTCATGCCGACCGGCGTGCGTGTCGGTAACGCGGCTCGCAGTGCAGTCACCTTACAGTCGCCGCCCGACATCTGCGCTTCCAATTCGTAAGCGCAATCCAACCGGAAGGCATCCACGACAATGACCGCCCGCTTGCCTGACACCTGCCAGACCAGGCGATCAGCGGCGTCTGTTACAAACTCAAACTTGGCGATTTCTGGAGAAAGTCCCTCGGCCCAGTGGTCGAAGAATTTGTCGTTCAGGATCGTCGCGTATTCGGTATAGAAACGTCCGGCAATGGAAGCGACAGCGGGCACGCTGTGCTCGTTCGCTGCGGCGACCAGCTTCCAGTATTGCCGGTCGATGGACTTGGCCAAGCGGACGAAAAGCTTGGCGACATCGGCCGCGCTCTTCGCTTTCGCGATCTCGGATTTCGCAGCATCGGTCGCATCGACAAAGGAACAGAGCGCGTGGAGGAAATCCCATTTCGCGCCTTCGGCAAAGCTGGCCCGCGCCTGTTCGCACTCCGTTTTGATGTGGCCGCTCTCTTCGACTGCAAACTTTCGAACCGATTTCACGTTTTCGGCAATCGTTTCCAGCTTTGTCTTGTAGTCAGCCCAACGGGCTTGCACCAAGTGCGGGAAGCCGAACGAACGACCTGTTTTTCCGCAGGCCCAGGAAGCCAGGTTGATATGCTTTTCGGCTTGGGCGACCAACTGATCCCAGGCCGGTCGCGCTTCCGCATCACGCAGCCAGCGTTGCAGGAGCTCCAGTTGTGCTTTGCGCTTTGCGTAAGGTGGCAGCCGGTCCACGAATGGAAAATCATCCGGTTCTCCGAAATTCAGGAAGGTTTCGTTGAGCGCCAGGGACTCCGCCAAGGCGTGAAGCCAAAGGACGGCGTTGTCCGTCTCGACCGAAAATCCAAGACGCTCTTGGCAGGCTTGGAGGAAATCTGTCAACACTCCCTGCTGGGCCATCTCCCCCCAGACGCGCTCCGGATCACAGGCCAACTTCAGGACGGCCCCAGAAAGATCGCCAAGAAGGGATTCTTGCGCTGATCGCGAGGTGATAGTCTGACGCCAGAAGGCGGCTGGCTGCGCATGAAATTTGGTGACATACCGCGAGAGCAGGCTGTCACTGCCCCCCTCAAAGAGCTTTCTTTGTTCTCCCGGCTGCGAGGGCAGCGGCACCTCGACTGATCGGAGAAAGCTGAAGAGCGTCGGCTTCTTGCCATTGATCCGCCATGTGACGCCGGAGAAACGATAGCACTGCAAGAATTCCAGCCCGAACGGTCCGTCTGCCTGCGGGCGCTCCCACAGATCTTCCGAAAACGGGAAGTAGAACACATAGCGTTGGCTCTGCTGATCCCTCTCGCTCAGGGAATGAAAGTGCTCGAAGTGCTGCTGGCGCAGCCAAATCTGACCACGATTTTGCTCAGGATCGTAGGCGAACAGCTGGATCGGTGGGCTATCCGAATTCGCCAGATGCGCCTGCAGCGGACCGAGCAGCCGCTCGAACTCCCGCGCCTCGTCGAACCATAGGCATACCTCAGCCCGCTTCTCGTAGTTGAAGCGCTGGCGGAATTGCTGGATAAGGGCGTCGAGGATCATGTGTTCTGCGCTCCTTCATCAGAAGTATCGATTGGCAATAGATCATTCAGGAACCCAAGCAGCTGTTGCAGCTCTTGCGACTGAATGCTGGCTTCTGATATCCAACGGTTGTCGTGGATGGAAACCTGAATGCTCTTAGATGGCTTCAAGACAGCGGCCATTGCGGAAACGGTTGCTTTTCTCTTTCCTGCGGGCTTCCGCCATTCCTTCAAATCGTCGCTGGCGAACTGGTTCTCCTGAATCGATCCAATGAATGCTTCGGCTTGGCCTTTGAGGTGGGCATATTCCGAATTCGAACACTCTAGAAGCAGGTCTTCTAGCGTCCCTACATCGATGCAGTTCGGCATAATGAAGATGCCCATTCGTGGAGACCCGGTTGAAACGTCGCCCAGTTCCAATTCATCGGGCAGTGGAGGAAATAGACTCTCCTCTTGAAGCTGTTCCTTTATTCGGAAAAACCGTGTGCTCAAATCGTCGTTGCTGTCGGCATCCAGGATGACGCCAATGCTGTCTGGCACCTGCGTATCCAATCGCAAAAGCGTCCGCTTTCCGGCAGCGACAAGGGATGAAACGCTGTTGGCTGCGACGACTGCGATGGAAACACTGTCGTTCTGGAGAAATCCGGGCACTTCCATCCGTTTTGTCAGGTCGCCGTCCTGCGGAAACGAAAGCTTCGTCAACACCTCCCAAAATGGATTTAGGTCCTCTGCTATTTTGACTCGAACAAATCCCGGAAAAGCGGTGCGGAGCAGCTTGCCGACAAATTCAAGATCGTGATGCCCCTCTACGAGCAGAAGGCAGTGCTGTCGCTGGAGGTCGCTCATCGGATGTCGAGGCCTCCTTCGTAACGCATTTCCTTTAGCGTCTCGCCGCTCATCCGACGGGCCTTCGTGAATTCTCCATCTTGTCGCAACCGGTAGCTCACGAGCAGTTCCGGATGATCTTTGAATGCCGCTAAGACTCCATCGACTGCCTCCAGACTATGCGTGGTTGCGAACACTTGGACGTTGTAGCGTTCCGAAGCCCAGCGAAGCACCCTCAGGACACTTTTGAAAACCGACACATGAAGTGCGGTTTCGATCTCGTCGATCAGCAAAACCCCGTTGCGGACGGCAGGAATGATAGCCGCGATGAGGAGTGCCCGGCGCATGCCGTCGCCAAATGCGCTCAAGGGAGTCATGCCCGTTTTCTTGTGCTTGATTAGAATCATTGAGGTCGTCTTGCCGGTATCGACGATCTCAAACTTTTGCACCGCCGGATCGATTTCCTGCATAATCTCAGTTACCGATTCCCTCACATCCTCCGAGCCAAGTTCCCGCCGCAGCGCTTGACTGAGGAAATGGGTTGTATCCTGCGAGGTGCGGTGGGTTACCGGAGAGATGAATGCGCATTCGATGGCCGGAGGATCGACCTTGGTCGAATAGGTGAAGCGCTGTTTGTCGATCACCTTAAAATCCACCGAATTTTGAGAAATTCTATCCTCGTCAAACTGCCCCATCAGCTCGATGGCGAAGTCCGCCAAAGCACGGATTTCCAGACCCTGCTCCGGCTCACCTTCCTCCTGGACCATCATGTCCTGGCTTTCCTCGGGCTCTTCCGGAACATCGCCAAAGACTTCGATTTCTGAATACTCGGCCATCAATCTCCGCCCCGGGAAGGTGCCCTTGCCAAAGATCCAGATGCTGTGGGGCCTGGGTAAATCGCTTTCGATGAACTGGGGGAAAAGCCACTTGAATGGTTCGGTCAACGGCGTCCGGGCAGACTTGACCTCCCGCCGCCAAGCGACTTCTCGCCAGTTGCCGATATCGAGTGGGCGGCAGAATAAGGAAATCGCGTCGAGCACACTAGTTTTCCCGCTGTTGTTGGCACCGACCAGGAGGTTGATCCGTGCACAATCTTTTAGCTCCAGATCGCGTTGGGCGCGAAACTGAGCAAGGCGGATTTCATTGATCGGTAAGTCGCTCATAGTGCTTGAGTTTTAACCGCAGATTTCGCGGATGGCGCGGATGGGAGACTGGCTGTCGCCATCAACGATATCTGCCCTATCCGCGTCATCTGCGGTTCAATATTCTTACTCATCCTCTGCCTCCTTCATGCCGAGGTTGCCGTTGGTGCGGAGGAGATTGGCGCGGATGAGGGGGGTGATGTTGACCTTGACGCCGTCATCGATGTCGGGGTCCCAGCCTTGGGGGCGGTCGGCGGGGGATTTCCAGGGGGTGAGGATGCGGTAGTCGCGGTCGCCGCCTTCGGGGCCTTCGTGGTGGCCTTCTTGGATGCGGGCGAGTTGCTGGTCGAAGCGGGTCACTTCCTCGACTTGGTCTTCCAGTTCCAGACGGTCGGCTTCGCGGCCTTCTTTCGAGGCCAGGGCAGCGTTTTTGCGCAGGGTGGCGAGAAACTCCTTCACGTAGGTGGAGCGGAGCTTGGCCATGCGGTTGCGGTCGAACTTGTGGTAGTCCACCAGCGCAGCGAAGGCGGGTTCCTTGCGTCCGTCCTGGCTGCCGGCGAGGTGCCAGCGGATGGGGCGGTTCTGGTAGAGCGAGGCGTGCCAAGCGAAGAACTGGTTGTTGAGCCAGTCGGCGATGGTCTCGGCCTTCTTCGCGCCTTTGACCTTGGCCTTGAGTTCGTTGACGATGGCGATCTCCAGGCGGCTGCTGTCCTCGTTGGTAAAGTAGCTGGCGAGCTGGCGCAGCAGACGGTCGATCAGGGGCGTTTCCCCGGCCACCGATTGAAAGGGGATGATGCCATCTTCGTCTGCCGCGAGGACTTGCTGGAGGGCGTAGCTGAGCAGGCGATACACATGCTCCAGACGCTTCTGCTCGCGGGTCTTGCCCTCCATCTGCGGCCAGATGAGTTCGGGCGGACGCTGCCCCAGCGCCTCCTCGATCCGGGCGCGGTTTTTGTCGGTGATGCCGTAGAGCTTGTAGACCGCTGTGTTCAGTTCGGCATAGGTCTGCTGAATGCGAGCGTCCTCCGCTTCTTCGCCGTCGAGCACCGCATCGAGCGCCTCGGTCAGTGTGCTGGCTCCATCGGTCCAGCGTTCCTGCAGGAGCCAGGGCTTGCTGAAACGGGTGCTGATTTCGTTCCCCTCGTCCCAGGCGGCTTTGGCGTCGTGGATGCGTTCGGCATAGCCGCCTATGCGGTCGCGTTGGTCGGGGGTGGGATGCGGGATCGGCATCGACTTCATGATGCCAACTTCCCAAGAGAAGGAGGTCTTGGTTTTGAAGAGATACTCAAACAAATGGGTATTTGTTATTCCAAGTAAGAACTCTTCGCTCTTGCCCGTCTTCAAGAACATCGCTGGCCCCTTATCAGCGAAAATGCACCCCTGAGGTAGTCGTCTTACACTCAAGCCCTTTGCTGTTCTTCTCGGCCAAGTCAATCCCTCCTTAAAGTAGAGATCTACGTTTTTAATGATCCGAGTCCAATGTGAATTGTCGTAAAGGGTACCTGCCCACTGTTTTATCTCTCGCCCCTCGTCCTCCCAGTTTACCAGGAGATAAATATCGAAGTAAAAACGAGCGAAAGCTCCACCTTTCGCAAAAGGTATCCACTTTTGGAGCCGCCCTGAAATTTCCCAATGACGCCTGACAAACCTAGAATCATCAGCGGACGCCATCCCTTGTCGCGCATCTGCAAAAGTCGGCTCCATGGCGGGGTTATCTTTAAACACATGCGCCACCGCCGCGATCCGTGAAAACGCCAACGGCGCACCTTCAATCGCCTGAAAGTCCCGAAACCCGACCTCGTAAACACCTTCGAAGGAGTCGCCGCGCAGGGTTTTCACAAAGTGGGTATGGCGCGGGTCGATCTCGGCGGTGTTGTCGCGATAACTGTCGAGGTCGAAGAAGGTGGCGCGCTCAGCTTCGGTGACGACGTAGTAGGCGCGCTCGGCTTGGTCGGTGGAGGTTTGGATGTTCTCCCGCGCCTGGGTGGCCTGGATGGTGGACACCATCAGCTTCCGCCGCGCATCAGGATCGCTGAGAATCTTCTTTATGTTGAGGCGTTTAATCGGCATGGCGGGAAAGAGGGTTTAACCGCTGATTACGCGGATAGCGCGGATAAGGAAATGCAATGTTCGTAAATATCCGCGCCATCCGCGCCATCCGCGGTCTAATATTTGTAATTTGGTTTAACCGCAGATTTCGCCGATAGCGCGGATAGGGATAGGGAAAGGGAAAGGGATTTTTCATAAAAATCAGCGTCATCAGCGTTATCTGCGGTTCAAATTATTGTTTTCGTTCACGATTCGCTTCCATTGGAGTTTGGCGTGCTTAAAGTTAATCAGCAACCCGACGTCTAATCCTGTGAGGTTAAGATACCCTATGATCTGTGCTTCGTGGCTTTCGTTGAATCGTTCAACAACCTTGCAATCCACCACCACATTTTCATCTATGATCAGATCAGGGATGCCTTTGCCGATGAGCACCTCCCGGTAATAAACAGGATATTCCGGTTGAACCTTCACCTGGCTGCCGAGGCTCTCCAGTTCTAAAACCAAAGCACGTTCATACAGCTTCTCATCGAGCCCTGGCTTGAGTGTATTCAGAACCGTGAACGACGCACCGATAATCTTCTCGGAGATGTCTCCGTGAAGAAGATTCTGGGTCGTTTCTGGAGGTTTGCGATTCATTTGGGAAGAGGATTGGACTGCGGATTACGGATAGCGCGGATGAGAAGAAAAGATAGCCATAAATATCCGCAGCATCTGCGGTTCAGAATCTATTTTATTATTTATCCGTGTCATCTGCGTCATCCGCGGTTAATAAAAATTTGTTGATCGCTTGTTCGGCCCATTCGGCGAGTAAGCCGGCCATGGGTTGGTAGTCCTTATCCGTGCGGGCACTTTCGCAGACGGTGTAATAGCGCTGCTGGTCGCGGTGGCGGTCGTAGACGTCGATCGGCAGCAAGTCGTTTTGCATCAGGATGAGGCTGGCCAGAATGAAGGCGGTGCGCCCATTGCCCTCGCGGAAGGGATGCAGAGCGAGAAATTCGCCCATCAGTTCCGCAAGGAAGGCGAAGAGGGCGTCGTTGTCGTCAGTGATGAAGGGTGTGCGCGAAAAGACGTCCTCCTCCAGCTTCTCCATCAGCGGCTGGATGCCGAACGGTGGCAGCGGCCACTTCGTCCCGCCGTCGCCCTTGGTGAGGTGAACCGTGCGCCACTCACCGGCGAACGGATAGATTTCTCCCATCAGCCCTACATGCACCTGCCGAACAAGGTCGATCGTCAGGGCGACCGGCTCTTCCCGCTCGGCCAGCTCGTTGATCAGCTCTTGAGCGCGGGCGACGCCCTCGTCTTCACGGCGGTGGATTTCCTCCTGGTCGAGACAACCGGCGTAGTTGAAGCAGATGTCACCTTCGCGGGAGGTGACCCAGTCCCAGCCTTCGTCATACTTCTGCCACGGATTGGCGACCACCTTGGGCGACACCGGCGGCTCGGGCATGAGCAGCGCGAGTTGGTCAATGCGCTTGGGATCCAGCTTTCGCTGGCTGGCGGGGATGACATAAAACTCGCCCGGTCGGCGTGCCTGGTAGTGCTCCGCCAAGCTGCGTCCCTTACCCGTGCGGAAGCGAAACCCAAAATCCTTCTCCTTCCAGCGCCAGAGAGGTTTGACTGCGGATGACGCGGATAGCGCAGATTTGTTGTTTTTAAAATTCATCCGTGTAATCAGCGAAATCAGCGGTTAAACATCTCCATCTCCTCGCAGCACGATGGCCGCGCCTTCGACGGTGGCTCCGTCGAGGATGCCAAAGCCGAAATCAAGCAGCGTGACCAGCGGGTTGCGTTTGAGCAGAATTTCGGTCCGCAGTCCTTCGTGCGACTTATGGGTCTTAAAGGTGGAATTGACCAGTGCGCCGATGTAGCCCTGCGGTGAGATGAGGCGGGTGGCACGGTCGATAAAGGCGGCGTAGATATCGTTTTTGGTCAGCGGATACATAGCAGCGATGGTCTTGCGAACTTCCGGGACAAAATCGCCATACGGCGGATTCATGACGATGGCGTCGAACTCTTGGGAGAGAATATCGAGGAGCTTGAGTCCTCGGTCGGTGTCCTCGGCAAAGAGGCGCTGACGCGGATCGGTCTCGGCCTGGGCGGCGAGGTGCTGCAGGCCCTCGTGGAGTTCGAAGAGGAGCGCGTTGGCTTCGGCTTCGAGGTCGGCTTCTTCCTTTTGTAGTTTCAGCACGCGCTGCTGCAGGGCCTCTTCCGTGAGATCGCCTCCGCCAAGCTCCATCTGCGGGCCGATTTCGAGGAGGAAGCTGGTGCCCTTGGTCAGGCCTTTGGCCTTGGCCTGCTCGTTGACCCAGGACTCCAGGGCATCCCGCACACCCTCGTGGACCTGAATGAGGCTGCCGAGTTCGCCGACGTTGCGGAGGTTGAGCGAGAGGGCTTTGAAGAGCTTTTCCTTGAGGTCCTTTTTATGCTTGGTAGCCACGCGGTCGATCAAGCTGCGCAAGGTCTCGTCGTCCATCGGCACGGTGTTGGCAATGGCAAGGTTTGAGCTGCGGATGCGAATATCGCTCGGAGATGCACCCAGCCGTGCGCCCGCTTCCTTGGCGGTCAGCAGCAGGGAGAGCGAAGCGATCTGGACGGCGCGGGGGTCGATATCGATGCCGTAAAGGTTGTTCTCGATGATGGCGGCGGGGATGTCGGCTTTGCGAGTGACGGACGGCTCGGCGGGCCAGCCCGGCTCGCCCGCGTGCTCGATCTCGTCGAGATACATCTGCTGAAAGAGGCCGAAGGCGTATTGCCCGAAGTGCATGGTGCCGCAGGCGGGATCGAGGAGGCGAATCTCCTTGGCCGGTTTGAAGGCCTCCCAGTCGCCCGCCTCGTTGAGGGCACGGTAGCGGATGCGCTCTCCGGTGCGAGGGACGATGTAGTCGGCAAAGGGCTGCTCGTCCTGGCGGTCTTGCGGCAGTGGCGGCGGCCCGTTGCGCTTGAGCGAGGAATCTGGATGCATCTGCAACCAGAGGCGCCCGAGGGAGTTGTCGACCAGCACCTTGACCACCCAGGAAGGCGTGTAGAACTGATTGATGACCGACAGCTCGTAGGAGGAACGGGGAGTCCCCTTGTTCTCATCGCGCACCTTCTTCTTTTCGTCGCGATTGAAGAACTGATAGACCCAGCCAAGAAAATCGGGGGCGCGGTAGGCATCAGCGGGGAGGTCACGGTTGACCGCTTCCAGCAGCTTCATCAGGGTGCCGTGGGTGGGCCAGAGGATGGCGTATTCGTGAGCGGGATCGAAGAGCAGGCGGATGTCGGCGGTGACCTGGCGGAACGCCTCGGTCAGCCCGTCGCGGTAGAGGGCCTCTTCGGCATCGTCCTCGTATTTGTAGCGGCTGCCTCCGGCGCTACGAAAGTCGCGGAGGAAACGCGAGTGGGCTTGTCCGGGAATCGGCGTGATCACCTCGGTCTGCTCGGGCTCGCTGTCTGGCTGGCCCGGTGGAACGAGGAAGAGCAGTTCCCGGCACTCCATCGCCTTGAGGCCGACAATGCGATTGAGGTAGGTGTAGGTGAACTCGCGGACAACGCTGTCAAAGCCACGCTGCGGGTGATTGCCCTCGGAAACCGTGTCGCGCTCCAGGAGCGCGGCAATACGACGGCGAATCGCGAGGTCGTCAGGCGGCAAGCTGAGCTGATCCTCCGGCGTGTGCTTGCCGTTGCGCTGAAAGCCAAGACGAATGAGCTGCGCCTTAAAATCATCCTCCAAAAGCACACGCAGCTTCGGCACCCAGTTGCGTACCGTTTCCTTGTGGCGGTCGGATAGGCTTTGGGTTTCCATTACGATTCCACCTCGATGGTGTATCCGTCGCGGATGCGGGTTTTCAGGTCGTTGGCGACCTTGGCGAGGGCTTCATCGACTTCGGCCTCGGAGGTGAAGCGATGACCGGCGAGGGAGGAACCTGCCCGCCAAGTGTAGCGCTTTTCGGTAGGCTTGGGCGGGGGCGCTTTGAGTTGGCGCAGGGCGGCTTCGACCTGACTTTGATAAACAGGGAGGGCTGTGAGCGCCTGCTCAAGAGAGCTGAGGCTATGGCGGCGGGTGTGCTCCAATAGAGACTGGAGGGAAGCCGCTTCGATTTCGCCGTAGTGGCAGACGCCGGTGGGGCCGAATACTTTGTCCACGGGGGCGTTCCGTTGGTCGGCGGGGGCGTTGGCATAGGCATCCCCCTGGAGCACGGTTTGATGGGCCTCCTGCGCTTTGCTGCGGAGGTGGTCGTAGCGCTCCCGATAGTGCCCCCGGTAAATCTCGTGCAACTTGTCGGCAGCGGAACGGTAGTCGAACCAGCGGGTGACGATCGCCTTATCCTTGGAAATGGCCTCAATGTCGGCCAGGCATTGAGCGACCGTTTGGGCATCGGCATGGTCTTCTGGCAATGGATGCGTCTGCAGCAACTTCAGCAGGTCCCGATAGCGGGCGAAATCGAGGTGGCGATTATTGTCGAGAAACTGGCGAAACTCGGTGAGCGCCTGCCCAATCGCCTGCCAATCCGTGAGATCCTGAAGAAACTGCAGGACGACTTTGGTGGGATCCTTTTGAGTCACGACTTCCCGGATCTTGGCATCCGCTGACTGCAGCACCGCTGGAACCGGGAGGCCGGTCTCGGAGCGTGTCTGCGCCTCTTTGATGTCGACGAGGAAATTGTCGCCGAGCTTGCGAACGGCAGCAGCCAGCGCGTTGCCCGACTCGGCCGCGCCCTTGGCTCCGAACCCGATGAGGGCCTTGGCACAGGCCTTGATTTGGTCGACCGTGAGGGTGGTCTCGGCGAGGCGGAAGGTGGCCTTCTTGAAGGTGTTGATTTTGCCGAAGTCATCGGCGGCTTCGCGGTAGTCGTAGACCGGCTTGGTGCCAGCGGTGCTCTGGCGTTCGAGATAGATAGCTCCAGCACGCATGCAGGCGGTGAGGATCAGGCGGAGCACTTCGTCAGGCCAATGGAAGGGGGCGCGGTCGAATCCACGAAAGCCTTTCTCATCCCGGGCATCGAGCAGGCGAGTGCCGGTGGCCTCGAAACCCTCGTCTTCGAGGTCGCGCAGGACTTCGAGCACCTGCCCAACCAGAGCCGATTCCTTTTGCAGGTTGCCCTGGCTATCGAAGAGATCCAGCTCCGGGGCAACCTCGTGGAGTTTGGCTTGCGCCGGGTTGAGGAGTCCCTTCAGGGCGCGGTTGAAATCAACGGCCTTGTCGGCCAAGCGGAAACGCGGGTAGATGTTGGGAATCTGCTGAGCAAGCGCGTCTTGCAGCGGGGAAATGAGATCCGGGGCGCGGTCGACATCGATGGTCTGCCCTCCATAGTAAAGCGTGCCGTTGAGAAAGGCTTGCTCCATCTCCTTGATCAGGGCTTTCGCGAGATCGTCACGCTCGCGGCGCTTTTCGCTCAATGCGTCCTGTGTCTCGGAGGAGGCATCGTCCGTGAAACGCTTGTCCGAGGTGACTTTTTTGAGGGCTTCGTAGCGCTTGAGTCGCGTCTCCAGAGAGTCTGTAACATTGGAAACCCAGTAGACGATCCGGCCCTTGGCACCGGCCTGCTGATTGGCTTGTCTGTAGCCCTCGACTTCCTGCTTGCGACCAGAAGCCAGTGGCGAGAGGAAGCGGACCTCGATTTCCGACCCCGTATCGACGGCTTCGCCATCCAGATAAACGCCGAACTCGAAGGGCGTTTTTGACGTGCCGTGCAGCACCGCGAAGTTCTGCATGCGCTTTTTGGCGATCACATCGTTTTTGAGGACTTCAAGCGAGGTGCGCCGGGCGGAAGAAATGCTGATGCTCTTACTGCCACCGGGCCGGATCATCTCCTGGATAACCTGCTCAATCGTGCGCTCGCGTTCGTTGAGGTATTTCCATTCCCCAGTGGCCTCATCGCGGGCGACGTATCCGGCATCCTGGAGAGCGCTCAGGGTTTCTTCGACCTGCTGGCGAATTTCCGCGATCTCGTCGGTAATCTCGGTAACGAGAAGCTTGGCCAGCACCTCCGGGATGCGTGGGACGTAGGGCACTTGCTGGATCAGCCAAAGGACCTTGAGCACGCGGGTTGCTGGGATGGGCGTCTGGACAGGAACGCGCTTGTCCGCCTCCAAGATGGAGTGCACGCCTGCGGCTCCCAGGTATTCCTGCGAAAGCAGGTCTTCCTTCAATGCATCGAAAAACAGGTCCAGTGAGGCCGTCGCTCCCAGATCCTTGTTCGCCAGCTTTTGCATCGACTCCATGACCACGGAGATCATGGAGCGGACGCCGCCAGAAATTCGGAAACCGGAAAGCGCCTCGCCGACATCTTGGGCGAGCTGAATCTGGTGTGGCAGAAAGGGGTAGCAGTCGATGAAGCTACGCTCGTTCAAGGTGCCCAAGGTTCTGGATGCTTTCAGATCGGCCAGTTGATGGAGCTTGCCTTCGTGGGTTTTGTAGAGGGCTTTGAGTTCGTCTTCCTTGGACGGGTGCTTCTTAAGGATACGTTCGGAGATGACCTTGTCGATACCGTCGGAAACGAGGTGTGGCTTAAGCTCAAAGCGTGCATTGAGGCGGCCGACGAGGGCGGGCTGAAAGTTGGTGCGGTCGACGACCTTCTCCAGGTCCTGTTGGCTGGTGCAGACGATCCAGACCTTGCCCTTGCCTTTGTTGCCGATCATTTCCGCGAGGCTGTTCAGCTCGCCAATCTTGTCATTGGAGTCGCCGATGAAGGTGCCCATTTCATCGATCACGAAGACGAGATGGGCGGAGCGACCACCGGGAGGGTTTTGCTCATCGACCCAGTTGACCAACTCCTCGGCGATGCCTTCAGCCGTGATCTTGGACATGCTGAAGGCGTCGCGTAGCCCCTGCTTGGCGGTGGCCTCGTCTTTGTAGTTTTTGGGGTCCACCAGTGGCAGGACTTTGACGAGCCGGTTGCGTGCCTTGGAAAGGTCGTCACGCCCTTCACGGGACTCCCATTCTGCACTGAACTGGTCTTTGAAGGTTTGCTTGAACTGATCGAAAAGTCCGGCTCGTTGGAGCTGTTGCTCGATTCGAGCGATGATGAAGTTGCTCGAAAAACCGAGGTAACGGTAAAATTCACCGAGGAGAATTTCGCCGACGGAATTTGGATTATTCAGGCTCTGGACACTGCGAATCTCAAATGGGATAGAGACGATTTGAGTGTTTGCCTTGATTTCCGCTAGGCGCAGCCGGATGTCGCGACCGCGAGGGTCGCCGGAGAGATGTTTCAGAAACGCGTCGATGGCAGATTGGCCAGAGCCGTCGGGAAGCTCCGCGTTCTGCAATAGATAGCCGAGCAGCTTCGCGAAGTGGGATTTACCGGATCCGAAAAAGCCTGAGACCCAGATGCCCATCACATCGCGGCCCTTACCACCTCTGCGAATGGTCTCGGAAACTTGCGTGAAGGTATCGAAGATGCGCTTGAACTGGTCCTCGCTCTTGTCGGTCAGAACGTATTCACGAACCTCTGAAGCAATCGATGAAGCATCGAAAACCTTGACGACACCTTCGACCTTTTGACTCAAGTCACGTTGGATGAATTCACTGATGGGCATAGCTAGAAAAGATGTATTTTGGTCGCGAGGTAGTTGCCGCCGTCGGGCTCGTTCATGAAGTGAAGCTTTCCCCCTCGTTCTTCGCCGGGGAACATAACGTAGAAGGGACTTTCGACGTCTCGCAGCTGCTTCAGCAGTTCGCCAAAGCGAACGAATGGGTGCATGAAAGCGGTTCGGAGCAGGAAGATCGGCTCGTGTGGCTTGGACGCTGACAAAGTGCGAAGGTTCTCCTGGAGCTGATACTCCATGCGGCTGGCAATGTCCTGCCGCGCCAGGTTGCGGTCGAAGAACTCGTCTTCGGATAGGTCCGCCACTTCATCGGGGTCAAAATATTCAAAGAGCTTCCAACGCAGGTCCCATTTCGTGTAAGGTCGGTTCTGAGCGGCAAGCACTGAAAAAATGCGCTCCTCCACGATCTCATTGGCTTCTAGTTCCCTTTCAGGCGAATAGATGAGGAGTGTCGAACGATCCGTAGAAACGAGATTATCTCCGGACTTCCCGAGGATTTTAGCCAGCACAGTATCGACGGACGCTTGAGTCATCGTGGGCCTCCCAGTTCGATGATATCACCCTGCATTTTGAAGTGCAGGCCGCCTTGCTGGTGAAGACTTCGCAAGTGGTCGTAGACCTCAGATTCGCCAATTCCCAGGATGCGAAAGACTGAGTGAGAGAATATGAATTTATCCGGAACTCCGCCAAGCCTCAGCAGCTCGATTAAGAGACGGGTGGGCGCGGCACCTACAGATGGCTGGATTGAAACCTTCTTTTGCTTCCCTTCCGCAAAGCCAAAGTCTCGAACGCTTGCAAGGTAATGTTGAACAACGCGTTCGAGTGTTTTGACGGTCCATTTCCCAACCTCCGGTGCTGTGCTTTTAGCGAGTCGATTCAAAAAGCCGGTGAGGTCCGAAATGCCCATGACACTTCCCGGTCTCTGGAGGAGTGGGTAAAGCCAATCTCGTGATATCGTGAAAACCGTCTTATCATTCAGGCAAAAGAGCACGTAAGCGAGAAGCCTTCGATCCGCTTCATTCTCAGAGCGAATCCACTCGGTCGAGAATGCTCGAAAGGCAGATTTGCTTGGGTCGAGCAGGTAGCGTCCTTTGAGCTCTTGGTAGAGCTTCTGGCGGGCAGAGGCGGATCTTCGAAGACAGACATTTTCTTCGATGACAAGGCGGCGGTAATCCATCTCGATCTTGGCAGTCATTAACAACTGGCTGAGATCCCCGTAAAGTGCTGATCGCGTGGAGATGCGGGCAAGAAAGCGGCTCTCCGCATCAAGAGCCGGAAGGTGGATGATTGGAGGATTCGCACTCATTTGTCCTCCCTTTCCGGTTCAGAGTTGGCTTTGCCGGAACGAACCCAATCGTCGACCTCTGTCGCCTTGAACTTCAAAAGGCGGCCGACCTTGTTCGCTGGCATACCCTTACGACTGACCCATTTGTAGACGGTGTCCGGCTGAACTCCCAGATAGGCAGCGATTTCCTCCACAGATAGCCAACGGTCTTCCATTGAACAGTTCTGGAAACCATCGATGAATTTGTCCAGCAAATCCTACAAAAAAGGGTAAATAGACGCAATTGGCCCGGTTTACAATCGGCTTCGTTTGTTGCCCTTCGGTGTCGGAGAGAACAACCCCTTTTCATAGAGCCAGTAGCCTGTTCCGGTCACGGCAAAGACCCCGAGCGCAACCGCGATCCGTCCGCCGTAGGCGGGCATGAGGTGTGCCCAGCCGCCCAGGTCGAGCGCAAGGGCGATCAGGGTCAAGCCCCGTCGATTCGGACGTTGGATCGGCCAGATACGTGATGCAGAGGTAGCGAAGCCCAGCAAAGGTCCAGAGACGATTCCCTCGACGAGTGCCTTGGCAGCAAAAAAGCCGATGGAGGGCGCCACAGAATCGCGGGTTACGGAAAGTCTTCCCGCTTCGGGATCAAGAGTGGCAGTGCAATGAAATTGAGTGCCTTTTTGGGGTGTGCCCTGACCTTACCAGAGGCTGCGGATCGGAGTTTCTCGCGTGTGATCAAGGCTGGGAAGGATTTCGGCACCTCTCCGCCAATGCAACTCCCGCAAAGATCACGAGTCCGCAAGCGGAAATCATCATACCCAAAGAAAGAAGCGGAGGGAAATAACTCGCCTCGATTCGACTGGTCCCGGCGTCCAGGGAAATTCCGGTAAAACCGAAGTTTACCACAAGAGGATCCACTTGCCGCCCGTTCACACGGAAGGACCATCCTTCCTCGGCTGGAATCGACAGAAAGAGCAATCCTTCCTCGGACAACTCAATGGATCCTTCGAACCCGTTATTCGTGAACGAATGAAGCTCGATCGCCCTCGCTGCGAGGCGTTCGGTCCGAGTTCGGTAGAACTTCACCCAGGGGTCGGACCCCACCCCGGATTCAGCCACTGCCAGAATTCTTTCCATCTCAGCTTGATTCAGGCTGTGGGCTACAGGCTCCGGTGAGTGCGCCAAAATTCCCGCAGAAAGAGCGACCAGATCCCGTTCCTCCGGGGCAAGATCCTCAACCTGCTGTTCGACGACGGTTCTCGAATAGACAAATCCGAATGGAACGAAGCACTCGTTCTGGAAAATCGTGGCATCATTCGCCCGGCCCCAATAGGCATAAAGAGGCGGCGGACTCCTTTCTTTCCCGGAGAGAATGTAGTACTTCACCGAGAGCAACGTCTCCAGCACCACCCGCCCCCGGAATTCTGCGATATAACTTGTTCCCAGGTTTCGGTGTTGGTAATCGACGGAGAACCCTTCCGTGCCCAAAAATCGGAGATAGGATGCCGGGTTAAAGGAATTATACGAACGCAACCCGCGGTAACCCTGCGCAAGAGCATCATTGAAGTGAACCGATGTTGGTGCTTTTTCGACCCTGTAAAATCCAGGGTCGCTTGACTGGACCACATTCACTGCCAGGTCTGAGTCATCAAAATACAAGCCTCCCGTCTCCTCTACATCCTTGCGAATCATGTAGCGATCATTCGTGCTTCGATATGAGTAACTGACAATCTCAAACACGACAACTGCGGCCAGAAGTATTGCTGCTGGCCCACGGCTTTTGCGCTTCGAAACCAGAACGATCAGCACCGTATAAGTTAGAAGCAAAAAGGCAGCCTGAAAGTAAATTACAGGAGTATTCTCAAACCAGATATGGGCACTGGCGAAGTCCGAATTCCGCAACCAGTCCAATAGAAACAAAGAACCAGCCAACGTGATGACGATAGCAATACGGCGGAGCTTTCCCTCCCTGATGATCGTATCGAGGGCAACGGCAGACAACCCGCAAAGCACCAGTGTGACCCAGAATGAAGATGTCTTGAAATAAAGACCAGCGAATCCGTTCAAAAAGAATCTGAAATAAGGTACGAACAGATAGGCCAAAACCGCAGCAAGGCCGATACTGATGGCGATCTTTTGTCTACCGGACCTACCCTGAAAGACTTGGGGAATGAGCAGGAGGCAAATGACACCTCCGTAAAAATGGGGTCCCTCGAGATAATTCCCCCAACCCGAGTAATACTTCCCCCTACCAATCATATCCGGGGCAAAGAGACCGGCGATCCCCGACAACCATTCCAGTGGGCTGCCCAGCGAAAAAATCGGCGTCTCGGCAAGGCCCCGGAAGCCATCGCTCTCCGACTGGACCCGCCCGCTGGTAAGCAGGCGATATAGGTTGGGCAGAAAAAGCACTGCTGACAATGCGAGTCCCAGAAGGTAGGCGCCCAAAACCTGAACGCTCCTCGTGAGCATTGTTCGTACGGAATTGTCATTCGCATCACTCCAAATCCGCAACAAGACGTATACCCCAAAAATCAAGCTCCACACACAGGCATGGTACGCACCTCGTCCGACGAGCAAAAATACGGCCAGTGGGAGCAGCTTCCAGCTCTTCCGGCGCAAAATCATCTCCACAGCGACCAAAGCGAATGCCACAACTACAACTTCGCTTGAGTAATGGTACCAGTTGCCCCGTATCACCATGTGGGCTGAAAAAGCCAGGCACAAGGCGAAGACCGCACTGACATACCGGGACAAACCGCACAGCTGAAACCACAAAAAAAACAGGATGCCAGCCAGAACGACCTTCAGGAATTGCATCCATCCGAACAACTCCGCGATCATCTCTGACGGGAAAAGGGTATGAACGAACAAAAAGGGATCTCCAATCCATCCAAAAAAATTCTGCCCGACACCCGAGTGAAACGTCCAAAAGGGCAGACCGTCTGTTCTCAGATAATCCGACAGATGCATAAAATTCGGCCAAAACGCGTGAATTGAATCATTGGCGACATCGGCATACAAATAGTAAAAAGGCCCCACGAGGACCGGCGCGTAAACGATGAAAGCGCACACGCACAAAAGGAGAAAAAACCCGAGGTATATTGTTTTGTCACCCGGCATCCTCAGGTTAGCATCCCATAGACGGCCCCCCAGGAGGACCAGAATGGCCAGAAGGCAAAAGCCCAGCAGCCACTGACCCCGAAGAACAATGCTTGTTGCGAGATCCACCTCGGAAGTGATGTCACCGCTATTCAATGCGAAAACAAAATACGGATCTCCTGCCCGGGTTTGTACGATCAAGGTTCCGTCCTGGACGGAGACACGTTCCAGATCCGACTCGCCAACGATATTTTGCCGGATCGTCTCTGGATCCAGTACTCCCAAACGCCAAGTCCCCAAAACGGAACGAAAACAAAGATCGATCCGGTCGACTCGAATTACTTCTCCCGGTTCATTTTCAAAGTCCAACCTTAACTTCGACAGATGTGGGATGGGGGGTAGATTGAAGGGAACCGGGAGGATACTCTCGGCGCGGTGTAGAAACCTGCGCGAGGAAGAGTACTCCTTAAAAGCATCCAGGTACGGCCAGTCATAGGCCCGGTACAATTGGAGGTTGGTTCTCTCGCTTTCCGAACTCGCGTGGACAACCACAAGATTGGGACTCGGACTCCACAGGAGGGAAAAGAGCACGCCGGCCAGGAAGAGAACGCCCGCAACCGACCGGCTAAACCGATGCCTCCCGAAGCAGGCTTCAAATGAAAGCGATCGGCTCATCTCAATTTCTTCCCGGTTGACTGAAACAGCTCACGGTAAGCGGCGAAAAACGCCCGATAAAAGCGTTTCCCCAATGAAGGCGGTTGCCTTCCGAGTCTACGGAACCGTGCCCGACGAAAGGGTCGAAAATCCCGCGAGAAGAAGGAAAGATTCATTCCGGATTGAAACAACTCCCACCGCTCCAGTTCCTCAACGGATTTGCCCCGACTGATGGATTCGTAATGAAGAACCGGTGACAAAGGATCCAGGAGGATAGACCAGCCTTGCGCTTGAACCCGGAGTCCGAAGAGCGCATCACCAAAGCCATTCGGGCAGACCCATTCATCCAGTTCGCCCACAGATTCATACACCTCTCGCCTCACCATTGCGCAGGCAAACGTCAGAGCGTCGACTTCACGGAACAGCAGCGCATCGTCATCCACAGTCCGAATTACCTCCGGTCCCATTCCCTCAAATACGATTCCGGACGACTGGATGTCCCCTCCTGGATAGCGCAGAAGTCCACCGACCATGCCGACCTGCGGCCACCCACAGAAACCGCTGAGCCGGTTAATAACCTCACGATGTCCAAACTCGATATCGTTGTTCAGAAAAAGCAGCAGTGGTTCCTGCGTCTCCCTCACGGCGAGATTATTCAGTTCGGCAAAGTTGAACAGTCCGGGTCGGCTGCGGAAGAGCACTCGTTCCCCCCCCAAACAATCCACTGCGGTTTTTTCTACCCGCCGGGCGAGTTCGGGATCGGAGTTATTGTCGACCAGGACAAGACGACACCGGTCCACTCCAGACTGGCGCGCAAGAGATCGAATCGTCTGTACCGTGAGGTCCTCTTGATTTCGGAAGGGAACGATCACCGCGATCTCCTCGGTCGTCCGGACCGGATCCGGCACGTAGGACCCGAGCGATTCTTGCCAGCCCCAGCCAGCCAGACCGACCCGGTCTTCGGCGCACAGTTCTCTGAGCGACTCGGCCACAGCCGATTCCTCATCCAATCTCGCGCGCGGGAGGGGCGTCTTGAAGCGCTTCGCAAACCGACCGAAGCAGCATAAAGGAAGGCAACAAATTTCGGCCCCTATTCTACGCGCTTCGGAAACCAAAAGCCATGCCGCCGCCGGATTGCCCTCGTGCGGAAGCGGAAAATCGGGTCCTTTTTCTACGCAGGACTTTGCGAAACCGACAGAAACCATCAGGGATCGGCTCACGCAGGAGGATGACAAAAGTCCGAATCTGCCCGGGCCGGGGTAGGATCTCAGCGCAAACGGCATTCCATGGTCGGTGTCGATAAAAGATTCATGGCTGAAAATGACATCCCCCGCCAGGCTCATGGAAGCTTTCGCCAGGCAGTACAAAGCAGACGGATGCAAGGCATCCTGCGGATGAAGGAAAAGTACCCACGCTCCGGAAAAACTCCGGCCAGTTTCCGGCGTGAGGATCCCGACCCTTTCCGCCAGACTCGTTTCGTCGAAAAACCGCTGAAGCGACAGCGACTCCGAAACTCCCAGGAGGCTGGAAAGGCTCTTCGACTCTGCCGAAAGATCCTGGTCCGGCAAGAGCATCCTGAGATTGAACTTCGCGTAACTTTGCACGGTAATCGTCAAGAGTTGGCGGGCAAACGCTTCTGAATGGATGGACTCCGGACAAATCACGACATCAATCCACGGAAAATCCGCTACCGATTTTGAATGGATGCCTTGCCACAAAAGACTCTTCTCCAGCGAAACCCGATCGTTATCCAGATCGGGCAACAGAGTCCACCTGGTTTGCCCAAGTGCTACTTCGCGAGCCAATTCACCAAGTTCCGACATAGCTCAAAACCTCTCTAAAACAGGGGTGGATAGACGTCCTCCCGTGGTCGGAGATGGCCATCCTGCCTGGCCAATCCAGCATTCCAAAATGGGTCCGCCTGAAACCACTCCGGATACGAATCATGTAGTTTCTCGATCTCATCCCGACGAATTGACAACGGTCTGCTAATCGAATCTGCCTGAAAGCGGCTCGCCATGTCCGCGACTACCTCGTACTTCCGAGCATTCAGTTCCAGACAGAGATGGATCGCGACGGCATCGGGCGAAACAAAGGAGGCGGGCGGACGGTCCTTGATTTCAGCAAGAGCACTGGATCGGACACAAAGGCACCCCCCGCAAACGGCGATTGCATTCTGCGCCAAACTTTCCCGGAAGCCCATACCATGCTCCCCGACTCCGATACCGGCGAAAGGGAAAAACAGCTTCCGCTCGGGAGAAGCGCTGACGATGGTCGGCAGGACCACACCGTTTGCTTCCCAGCGAAATCCCACGGCTCCGATTCGTCGGTCGTCATCGAATCGGGAGAGCCGACTCGGAAGCTCCTCGGGTATGGATTGGCAGGGGTCCCACAGAAATATCGTCCACTCTTCCACAGGAACATCTGGATCGAAAATAGACCGCTCTGCGAACTGCACAGGGCCGGAGGGTTCACGGTCGACGTAGTGATCGCAGATCAAGCCGACCGAATTTTCTTGCCCCACTCTCTCGTAGGCATCGGCTACGGCTTTGAGTCCGGCAGAAACGGCATAGGACTTCACCCCTGTCGTCGAGGCGGTCGAATCGGAATGCACCCTCCAGTGATACAGAATCTGAGGAACGTGTCCGATTTTCTCCCCCCCGATCGCCTGGGAAATTCTGAGAAACAAATCCCAGTCCTGCGCCCCTTCAGTCCCTTCGCGGAAGCCACCCACCTGATCGACCAAACAGGCACGAAGCATCACAAAGTGGCACAGGTAATTCTGGCGGAAGAGCAACTGCCGATTCCATGCCGGCTTGAAATACGGGCTGAAAAATGACCCATCTTCCGCGATCTTATCCTCGTCCGAGTAGGCAAGATCGACGACTGGGTTCTCCAGGAGAAAGCGAATCATCTCCACAAGGGCCAGCGGCGAGAGAACGTCGTCATGATCGAGGAGAGCCAGCCATTCGCCCCGCGCCTCTTGTATTGCGCGATTGGATGCATGACAAATGTGTCGATTCTTATCCTCTCGAAAAATCCTGACTCGTGCTTCCCCCCTTTTTGCCACTTGCTCAAGTTCTTTTTGAAAAGCCGGGTCATCACTTCCATCGTCAACCAGGACAAGCTCCCAGTTCGGATACACCTGATTGATCACTGATTCCAGCATTTCGCGCAGGAAGCGTGGAGGCGTATTGAATAAAGGGCAGATGATCGAAACCAAAGGCTGCCGGGGCAAATCTTCCAAAACGTTCCGGGACTGGGCAAGCAACTGCCGCACCCTCTTTCTTCGTTTCGCCCCATGGGGCAATCCTCGAAGAGCGGGGATTCTCAGCAGCAAGCACCCTCTTTCCCACAGCAATGAATCCGAAGTCCTCAGCCCCCGCATTCTGATCAGCTTGAACCCCTTCCCCGTCCGCAGCGGCAGACAAATTTCTTTTTCGTCCTCATCGACAGGGATCTCAATTTTCCGACTGCCGATCCTGATTCTCACAAGCGAAGCACCCAGGGTGGAGATTCGCAGCAAAATCGGCTTCACCCCAAAACAAACCCGAATTGTCGGCAGCCTCCAAAATCCAGCTTTACTCTCCGAAGGCATGACCCTCAATTTTAAATTTATCGAGCAGGTTCGGATATCTCCGGCGCAGATAAGCTGGCAGGAGGACCTTTTCGCGATTCGTTCGCCCGATCATGGAATTCGAGTGCCTGCGATACAAGCCTACCAGGTCGGGAAGGAACGACACTGGCTCCGCCGCATCAATCAGGCGCAACCAAAAGTCATAATCCTCCCAGCCCCCGACGGTTTCGAAACGCATCTCCGAATCAAATCCCCCGAGTCTCTGCAACACGGCCTTCCGGTAAATCGCCATGGCATCAACTTCTGGTCTGCGGACAATTTCCTCAGGGTCCCACGAATAGAATGAAAGCAAATCCCTCTTAAAGTCTTCGCTCTCCGCAAAGGTGGCCAGCATACCATAAACAGCGGAGGCTTCCGATTCCTCAGCTTGCTCCACCAACTTTAGCGGGCCGTGCGGCAGCACCTGATTATCTGCATCAAGCAAAAAAATCCATTTCCCCAGCGAGTGTTCGATTCCCGCGTTCCTGGCTGCGGCAACACCTCGATTTGTCCCCATGGAAAGGACACTTGCACGCCCTCCTGACTTTTCTCCCCAAAGGCGGGCCACCTCGAGGGATCCATCGTTGGAGGCATCATCCACTATGACGACTTCCCACCTCTGGCCAGGAATCAAGGACCCGGCCAGCGAAATGCTGTCCAAGGCTTCGAGAAGATATTTTTCGTAATTGAAAACGGGCACGACAAACGAAAGAAGAACAGGATCTTCCAGATTTCGCGCCACCACAAGCCGATCCTCATTCGTTCCCTCGCGAGCCTGGGCTGCGAAACGCGCATGTCTTGCCAGTAGCGGTGCCATTGTATCCAGAATATCCGTTATCTGCTTCGAATGCTTTTCGATCCGTTTCTCAAGCGAAACCATAACTGCACTCATAGGGTGCCTCTCCAGTGACGGTGGAGGACCTGAAAAATGAAAGCGGCCTTTTGCGGGGCCTAAAATTTTCAGGCGAAGGATCCTAATGTCCTCCGCTAATTCCACCTCACCCTCATAGACAAACCGCCGAAACCCGACTCTACGAGCATTCAGTCGGACAACGTCTGATGAATGGATCCCTTCTTCGGTGCCGAATTCAGCAATCAAATCCAGCGTCAGTTTCCGGTTTGAGCTGACTTCCACCGAAAACCGGAACGGTATGGAGGAGACTGTGGAAAGCGGAGGCAAGTGCGGGATCCAGAAGAAAGCCTCCTTGTCTGGCATGGTCCAAAATTTCCCGGACTTCTGAATATCGCCCGAAGCCAGCAGACTGCAGTGAAAGACCGAATTGTTTCGCGGGGAGCTATGAGTCCAGAGGGAGCGTCTTACTCCCGTATCCTGAAATATCTCAACCGGAGCGGAAAGCTCGTTGTTCTCCATTAGCCCGGAAAGAATCGTCTGGAGCCTTTCCGGTGCACAGATTTCCCGAAACCGCGACCGGGCATTTTCGATCTCCCGATCGGTACCGGGCAGGACACTGCTTGGCAATTCAAAGCCCTGATCAGAGCGGAGAGTTCGGATCCCCGAGTGCCCGCCACCGAGTTCATCCGGCACGCACCTGTCGGTCAAAAAGATACAGCCACCCCCCAGAGCAACCGAATAGCGGAACCAATCGAAAGGAGCTTCCGGCGCAGCTCCGATGTCGACCAGCACCTTACATTTCTGAACCCACTGTGCCCTGGCCTCTCCAAAAAGTGCCCCCGTCCGCGCATCGGGAAGGTCGATCTGGTGCCGGACAAATCTGATCGAATTCCTATAGGGATCCAGCCCCCCGGCAAATCGCGCGAAGAGTTCGCGACGATGCGCCGTATCGATCCCAATGAAGCCGAAGTCGATTTCCCTGTCCGCCAGAGGAGCGAGCACGCTTTCTGTCTTCGAAAGGCTATAAAAGGGAACTGGTAGCCACGCCGAACGCACGCCCTTCGCCGACCAGGCCGCCGCCGCCTCCTGGCTCACCTCAAGAAGACCAGAGAAGGCCGAAGCGTCCCGAAGAATCGATCCCTTGAACCCTTCTGCCGTAAGAGCGGCACAACTGCGGAAAGACTGCTGCACCTGCTTTTCGGACCATCCCAATTGCCCTGTCAGGAAATTCGCGCGAAACTCGTGCGGGGCCACGACAATTTGCAGAACACCTTCTTCACGAGAAGCCTCTGGAACCTGATCGACAACGCATCTGCTCGTCCAGGAGTTTTGAGTCAGTGCCCGGTCCACCGTTCCGAGGAGATCCTTGTAAAACCCGGTCGAGAGAGAAGAAATGTACCAATCAATCCGCACGATTACTCAAGTATCCGCGTCACCAACTTGTGGGCGTATCCCCGGAAAAGTCCGGTCCAGGAGGTAGCTAATGCCGGAAGCATTAAATCCAGGATTCCATTTCGAACGACCAAAATTCGCCGGACTGGGTGCTGTTTCTCCCGATCCAGCCATATCGTGAGCTATAAAAGAAAGTGCCATCACCGTCTGGAACTGCGTAGAGCCAGCCAAACTTATCGCTGTGGAGCCACCCGTTATCACCTGCAAACAAAAAGCCCAACTGAGGAGAAAGGTAGACTTCTTGGTTCATTGGATACAAATCTCCCCATTCGTTTGAAAAGAGACTCCCATTTTCCGTTCGAAAAAGCCAGATGCCAAACTTCACTGACCAGAAATATCCTCCCGCAGTTGGCTCGGAGAAAAAGGTCCATCCCGTTCTCTCCGTATAGATCCAAGGATTCTCAACCACAGGGAACAGATTGCCGAAATGGCTGGAAAAAAACCAACCTTCGCTAGGGAGTTCGCGAACAACGCCGAACTGGTCACTCCAGGACCAGGGTTCATTTTGCGCATAAACGAAGGCATGGATGGAAGGATTCCACACCGGCATCGACCTCCCGGCAGAGCGCGTGGCAGTCTTTTCGAGAAAGGCTGCAGCAATCACTTCGAGTCCGGCATCGTTCGGGTGCAAGCCATCGGCAAGCATCAAAGCATCCCGATCCGCAGAGAGCAGACTGTAGACATCCACAACCTCAATATTCGATCGAGAGGCGCGGCTACGGAGAAGACTATTCAATCGTTGAACCGATCCATCGAGGCTGCTCTTGCTCCCGGTCATGGGAGGAATCGTTCCGACGATCGGAGCGGCCCCGACCGACTGGGAGCGCTGGGCAATCCTGATCACATTGATGGCGGCATCCCCCAGAGACTCGTCCACATTCACGTCATTCGAACCGAGGAGGATCAGGGATACATCAGGTTTCCAGGTGCGCAGATCCCTCGCCGCAACTTCAACCGCCGGAGCCGTCCTGATCCCGGGCACCCCCTCATTCACGACGGTTACAAAAGCTCCGAATTTCTTGCTGAGCCGCTCTGGGTAACTTTCCGAGGCTTCGAGTCCGTCGGTAATGCTGTCGCCGATACAGAGCACGGTTTCCGACCATGCGGACCCGATGAAAAAGCATAGTGGAAAGAGAAGAATGACCAGGATCCGCTTCATTTGAGGAGTGTATTTCTAAATCCGCTAGAATGACTTGCAGAGGGCGGGAGTCAAGTTCCCGATTCGGCCCTTTTGCCGTCCAGTTATTCTTGCCTTTTCGCGCTCATGACCATGACCTCGACTCCCATGAACGAGAATGCTGAGGCTACCAGGAAGCGTCCGCGCAAAACTGCCCGAAACGCTGTGATCCGTGTTGCCATAGGCCTGTCGATATTTGCAGCACTTTTTTTCTTTGTCGATCCAGCCGAGCTGTCGAGAGTCCTCCGCACCGCCTCCGTCCCCCTTTTGATCCTGGGCTTCGCCCTTACGATTCCCGTTCTGGTCATTCGCGCATTCAGGTGGCGTCTGATTCTTGCCCACCTCGGTCTGCGGGTGGGATTCTGGAGAACGGTGGAGATCTACACGATCAGTTTCTGGTTCAATACCTTCCTTCCGGGAAGCGTGGGAGGGGATGCATACAAATTCTACGACGTGGCCCGGGCCAGCGCGAAAAAGCTTCGGCCCGCCGCAGCCGTTCTGCTGGAGCGTTCGACCGGGATTCTCGCTTTGCTGCTCGTTGGCCTGGTCGGCCTGCTCATCCAGGCGAACAGGCTCCCGTTCTCACCCTGGATTCTCTGGGGATCCGTCCTCTTCCTCACCTGTGCGATCTGCGGATCCATTCTCCTGCTGTTTTTTCTGGATGTCTTCGCTCCGCTAATAAAACGGTTCCTGCCACCCTCCCGCAAAATCCTCGACACGCCCAAGGGCCAGGCGCTCCTGGATCTATCCGGGGAATTGCGTGCCAATCGACGTCTCTTTATCGAAGCGATCGCCACCGGCTTGATTCTTCAGATTCTGGTGCTCACGAGCTACTGGATTCTCGCTCGCGCGCTGACTCCAGAGATTTCGCCAGGTCTCTTCTTCGCAATCTTCCCGCTGATCGAGATCTTTTCTCTGCTGCCCATCTCGGTGAATGGAATCGGAATCCGGGAGGGCCTGCTGATTTTTGCCTTTCGCGAAGCGGGGATCGATCCGGCGGTCTCGCTGAGCCTTGGCGTGCTGTTTCGCCTCGTCAACATCGCCTATGCCCTGTTGGGCGGTGCCTTGCTGCTGGCCCGCCGCCCCGGAGGCTGGAGGATCCATCGAGACCCGTGAATTTCGATCAGTCCGGCACGTCGACAAAGAGTTGTCGGTCACCAGCCTGCACATCCATGACGAGTCGCTCGCCCTCGTAGGCCGGACTTCCCTCATAGGGAACCAGCCGGAGCTCGTCCTGAGTTCAACAATGGGACACCTGAGCGAAATTCGTAATCGTAATCATAATCATAATCGCTCGGTGCTTCAGAAGATAAATGGGAAG
>CAZWFJ010000023.1:0-29578 GCA_964633135.1 uncultured Puniceicoccaceae bacterium
CGAGGAAGCGTCCCGGCAAGCCGCATGAAATGGAGGGAGCGGACTGGGGCGGTCTGACGGTCGGGAAAGGGCTGGAGAAAAATCTGTTCAGCTAAAAGCTTTGATTTCTCCATTCTCTTAATGACAATCGCCTTCATGAAAAAACTCTCTCTCAATGGCACTTGGGTGCTGCAGAGCGACGATGTCTCCGAGAGCGTCCGCGCAATCGTGCCGGGAAATGTTCATGTTGATCTGCTGTCCGCCGGCAAGCTCACGGACCCTTATTTTCGGGAGCAGGAAAGGGAAGCGCAATGGGTTGCTGAGCGAAATTGGATTTTCCGGCGCGATTTCCGCATGGACACCGCCTTTCTTGAAAAGGAGAATGTGCGCCTTTGTTGCCGGGGTCTTGATACGTTTGCCTCGGTACGTCTAAACGGCCGAGAGATCGGGCGGGCGGACAACATGCACCGCGAATGGGAGTTTGATGTCAAGGAGTGGCTTTGGGCGGGAGAGAATACGATTGAGGTCGAGTTTGATTCGGTCTGGCGCTATATCCGGCAAAAAGAGGCCCAGCGACACTTGAAGACATCTCGGCACATTGGGCACGAGGAGGCCGGGCGACCCTGGGTTCGCAAAGAGCAGTGCAACTTTGGATGGGACTGGGGACCCGTCCTGGTTACCTGCGGAATCTGGCGGGACATTGAGCTGGTCGCGTTCGACGGGGCGCGGATTGAGGATCTTCGGATTTCGCAGCGGCATGAGGCGGGTGCTGTCACACTGGCCGTTGCGGTTGAACTTGACCGGAATGTTGAAGCCGGTGCTCGGGCTGAGTGCGCGGTCACTTTCCGGGGCGAGGTCGTGGCAAGTGCGAAAGCGGCTATGGACGGCAGAGTCGGTTCGGCTGAAATGATCGTTGCGGATCCTCGGTTGTGGTATCCAGCGGGCATGGGGGAGCAACCGCTCTACACGATTGCAGTGCGCTGCTTGTCGGGCGACGGGGAGGTCATCGGCGAGGACGCCCGGCAGATTGGATTGCGCACGATGGAACTCGTCCGGGAGGAAGATCAGTGGGGTGAGTCATTCTTCTTCCGCGTCAACGGCACCCCATTCTTTGCCAAGGGGTCGAACTGGATCCCCGCCGATGCTCTCCGACGTCACGGTAAGGAACACTACCGGCACTTGCTCGAAAGTGCGGTTTCTGCCAACCATAACATGATTCGGGTATGGGGCGGCGGCATTTACGAAGCTCCCTATTTTTACGAGCTATGCGACGAGCTTGGGCTTTGCGTCTGGCAGGATTTCATGTTTGCCTGTTCGGCCTATCCGATGGACGATCCGGCGTTCGTCGAGAACTGCCGGGCGGAAGCGGTGCAGGTCGTCAAGCGTCTCCGGCACCATCCCTCGCTGGCTCTTTGGTGCGGGAACAATGAGATTGAGATGGGCTGGACCTCCTTTGGCGAAGACACGACCTGGCCCAGGATGCCACCGGAGTTCTACGAAATGTGGTTTGACCGCGAACTCGCCAAGATCGTGCAGGAGAATGATCCTACGGGAACTTATTGGCCGTGCTCGCCTCACTCCCCCCACGGCGACCGCAACGACCACAACAATCCCGACATCGGTGACGCGCACCTGTGGGACGTCTGGCACGGCTACGAACCATTCGAATGGTACCGGGGTTCATTTCACCGCTTTTGCAGCGAATTTGGTTTCCAAAGTTATCCCGAGCCGCGCTCGGTCGAAGCCTATACCACAGCGGATGATCGCAACATCACCAGCCCGGTGATGGAGTTCCACCAGCGCAGCGAACAGGGCAACCAAAAGATCATTCACTACATGCTCGACTGGTTTCGAATGCCAAACGGGCATGAGGCCACGCTTTGGCTAAGCCAGATCCAGCAAGGGCTGGCCATCAAATACGCTGTGGAACACTGGCGTCGCAACATGCCTCGATGCATGGGTGCCCTCTACTGGCAGCTGAACGACTGCTGGCCCGTGGCGAGTTGGTCGTCGATCGACTACTTTGGACGTTGGAAGGCTCTCCACTTCTTCTCGAAGCGCTTCTTTGCTCCTGTTCTCGTCTCCGGCTTCGAGAGCAGCATCGAAGAAGGTCGGGTGGGGGTTCACGTGACAAGTGATCAGGCTGAGGCCGAGCGGCTCACGCTGCATTGGGCGGTAACTGATATCCGGGGGACCGAGTTTGCTTGTGGGTGCGAAACCGTCGAGGCCGGAGTGCGGGAAAATCGCATGGTGCATACGATTGATTGCCGCGCTCTGTCGCCCGAACTTTCTACCCGCGACACCCTGGTCTGGCTCGATCTGTCGCGGGGTGCCGAGATCATATCACGGGATCTGGCAACCTTTGTGCGCCCGAAGTCACTGCACCTCACCGATCCAGAGATTGAAACCGGCATTGCCCGCACCGAAGATCGGTGTTATCGGGTGACGCTGATCGCGAGGCACCCGGCTCTATGGGTCTGGCTTGAGCTTGCCGGGGCCGAAGCGCGCTACTCTGACAACTTCGTCTGCCTGCGGCCCGGCCACCCCCGCACCTTCGACGTCACATTGAGCGAAACTATGGACGAAAGCGATTTTGCCAGGGCGCTGAACGTTCGCAGCATTTACGATCTTGGCTAGTGGAAGTGCTCGGCCTGTTGGGAAGATACTTGGAAGCTCTGCCGAAACTCCGTCGGGCTGAGGCTCTTAAAACGGCGAAAGGTGCGGGTGAAGTGGGCGTTGTCGGCGAACCCGGCGGCTTGGGCGATCTCCGCCATGTTCCCGCGTGAGTGGCTCAGCAGGTGTCGGGCATACTCAACACGCAGCTTGAGCACCAGATGGGCCGGAGTCATACCTAGGTGCCTGCGGCAGCGGCGGGCCAGTGTGACGCGGTTGACTCCGGCAGCCTTTGCAATGTCCGGGACCACCACCTGATCGGGTAGGGTCTGCTTGATCGCGCGAATGGCCCGCAGGAGCACTTCGTCTCCGCAATAAAGGATATCCGTCGAGCCGCGCCCGGCCACCGGCAGGACTGGCACCCGATAGGTTTCGCCCAACTTTGTCTCCACGCCGGCGAACTGCCGAATCAGGAGCCGGAGGGCCAGCCGACCGACCTCGAAGTCATTCTCTGGTATGCCCGAAACCGCCGGGTTTGACGCGTGACAAAGGCTCTCGTCATCTTGGCCCGCCAGCACGGAAATGTCCTCCGGCACCCGCTTGCCCAGATCGCGGCAGAAGCCGATTATCCGCGCACCCGCCTCCGGTTCGTTAATGAAGATGCCGGTCGGGCCAACCAGTCTCTGTATGGTGCTGCGCACCGCTTTGCTGAAGCCCGCCTCGGCGTGAAAGCCGGTGAAAATTGTCTGCCCCGGCACCCCGGCCTCCGCCATCCGTTCTTCGAAGGCCTTCCGGCGTGTCGGCACAAACCAGTCTTTCGGCCACAGGCAGGCGTACTGTCGCGCACCCGTGGCCAGGATGTGTTCCGCCGCCGTGCGCCCGTATTGTCGGTCGTCCTCAATCACCAGTGGGAATCGGGGCGGCGTCTGCCCCGGCACCCCATGCACCACCACCGCAGCCCCCTGCCAATCGGCGAGCAATTCGGGCAGCCCTGGCATGAACCCCTGGACGATAAAACCGCAATGCCCCGGTTTTTGACGCCGAGCTGCCTCTAGAAATAGGTTCGCTGGTCGCACCAGTCGCAGCGGCATGCCGGGCGCACCCAGATTACGCTCCTCCAAAATCCCCCGAAAGGTGGCCAGACCCTTTTGGATGTTGGTAATACCGATGAAGATTTCCGGCGTGAGGCTCATGCACAAATTATTCAAAGTTTTTTTTCATAATGTTCAATCCAAATCTGCCGATGTGTGCTAAATTTTAATAAGTTCAGGTTGCTTGAACCTGACCCAATCGTAACCAACCCAATAACACCCAAAAAACTATGAAAAAGTTCTTCCTCCTCCTCCCCCTCGTCGCTCTAGCACTGAGTGCCAATGCCCAAGTCGTCTTGGAAAATTCCGCTAACGCCGGCGAGATCAAAGGCACCTCCACCGGTTCGGTTTCCAGCTTCGACTCTTCCGGTGGCAACCTCCTCATCGCCATCGCCATGGCCGGTAACAGCGACGGCAGTGCCATCTCGGTCAGCGACATCAAATTTGGCACGACCTCAATGAACAACCTCGGAACCGCCTCCATCACAGGCACGGAAAACAGCCGTACATCCCTGACCTCCGTCTGGTATTTGGCCAACCCGACTGGCACCGAGAACGTCGACGTCACCTTCGGAGCCAGCACGGACGGCACCCTCAGCGTGTTCTCCCTGTCCAATGCCGACACCAATACGGCCAACTGGTTGATTGACACCGCCGCTGGCGTGTCCAACTCGACCGGCCCGACCACCCTGGACACCAGCCTCTCCTCCGTATCCTCAGGAAGCTTCGTTTTGAACGCCTTCGCCTCCACCCGGGGTATTAGCACGATCGCCTATGATGATGGACTGACGCGCGACGGCGACTTCCAAGAAGACGTCGGTGGCCAACCTTTCGCAAGTTCGACTTCCTGGATCCTGGACGGCTCTGGCAACTACAACTTCTCCGGGTATCTTGATCGAGGCCACACCGGTGATGACTTTTCTTCGACCTTCTCCGCCATTGGTGTAGCCGCCATTCCTGAGCCTTCGACCTACGCGCTCATCGCTGGCATCCTCGGCCTGGGCTTGGTTGTTCTGCGCCGCCGCAGGGCCTGAGTCTGCCGAAAACCTGACATTTGCAGAGGAGGGCAGCGGCAGTAGTCGCTGTCCTTTTCTATTACACAAGCACTATGCCGAAAACCTATTGCAACCCCGCCCCGCTTCCCAATTATCCGCGTGGCGTTCACACCTACTCCGGTTTACCCTTCCCGGATTCCTTTGAAGCTCCCAGCCGTCATTCCTGGACGTATTTCGACCGGAAGGATCACTACCGTGAGGCGGCTGATCCCCACTGCATCTGGCACGATGGCCGGTGGTATCTTTACGTCTCCGGCGGTGGTGTTTACTCCAGCGATGACTTCGTGGATTGGACCTGCCATCGGGTCGAGCGCGATCACCCCTGCTGGAAAGAGCCGAATCACCCGGGTTGGGGACCGCGGGTAGTGAAGTTCCGGGGGCGTTTCTACATGGTGCATACCGACCCCAACGTGCTGGTGTCGGAGTCCCCCGTGGGTCCTTTTCGCGGCCTAGGCCCGATACACAAGGACGGTGTGCCGTGTGAGGATCTTCCGGCTCCTTCACTGTTCGTGGATGATGACCGGCTTTTTCTCTATTGGGGTATCGGTCGCGGGATATTCGGAGTCGAATTAAACCCGGAAAAACCTACGGAAATGATTGGCGAGCCGAAACTCTTTTTCGACTATGATACCAGCCACATTTGGGAGCGCTACGGCGACTATTACGAAAACATCGGCATCGCCTTTGTCGAAGGTCCTATGATGTTCAGGTGGAAGAGCCGCTACTACCTGATCTATTCCGCGCCAGGGACACAATTTGCCACCTATGCCCTCGGCTATTACTACTCGGACGAAGGTCCGCTCGGCCCCTTCCAATACTATGAAGGCAACCCGATCGTGCTGAAACGCGACGGCCTGGTACGGGGCGCGGGCAACGGCTCCATTGTCGAAGGCCCAAACCAGACTCTCTGGACCTTCTACACGACCTGTGTGCGGGAGAAACACGTTTACGAACGCCAGATCGGCTATGATCCCATCGGTATCGATTCCCATGGACATCTCTTTTGCGCGGGTCCAACGGAAATCCCCCAGCTCGCTCCCGGTGCGAACGCAACGCCTTGGGAAGGAAATGCTGCTGGATGGGTGCCGCTCAACCTTAACACCCACGCGACGGCCAGTTCCTATAATCCAGGGCACGAACCTGCTCTAGCCATCGATCATTACATCCGCACTTGGTGGGAACCTGCGCCGCACGACCATCAGCCCACCGTTGACATTCATTGCGATCCGTTCCCGATGACGGATTTCGAAATTCGTGCGGTGCGTATCATCTGGCACGAGGCCGGGCTCGACTTCTTCCAAGGGACATTGCCCGGCCCGGTGCGCTTTAAGATTGATGCCAGAAACGAAGGCCATTGGCGAACTGTGCTGGATCGTTCCGATAATGACAGTGACAGATGGGTCGATTATCAGGAACTTGAGCCATTCATCGGCAATCACCTCCGCCTGACCCTGCTCGACTGGCCTGCTGGCCTCACCATCGGCATCACTGCAATTACCTTCTTCGGCAGAGTCAACAGTTCCAACTGGTATCCCGACGCCCCGAAAGCTTTCCAAACCACCGACCTCTACCGGCACCCCGACGCCACTGCCGCGAAGTTTGGAGCGCAATAAGGCTGCAAATGATCCATAAACAGAGCGAAATAGCCGGGACGGGCTCCGGGCCAGCGCGGCGGACTCACTTCCTTCTTTATTTTTCACAATAGCATGTCCCGACAACGTCCCAACATCATCTGGTTTCTCGTCGATCAAATGCGCACCCAGTCACTTGGGATCGCAGGCGAACCTAATGCCATAACCCCAACCCTCGACCGCATGGCGAGGGAGGGGGTATGGTATCGCAACGCGCTTTCCGGCTTTCCGCTTTGCAGTCCCGCCCGCGCCTGCTTCCTGACCGGGCGCTACGACCACGGTGTGCCCTTTATCGGGCAGCGGATGCGCCAGGATTTGCCCACGCTCGTCGATCCCCTCAAGGATGCCGGCTACCAGACCGCCTGGTTTGGCAAATGGCACTTGGATGGCGGGAACAAGGAAAACCCGCCCCCCCGCGGAGATCACCAAATCGTGCCCCGCGAGCGCCGCGCCGGCTTTGATACCTGGGTGGGCTACGAGGTGCTCAACCAGCCGCAGGACTGCCATGTGCACGGTCATGACGGCGACCGGGAGGTGCCGCTCTACCGCCTGCCGGGTCACGAAACCGACAGCCTGACCGATCTCCTCCTCGAATGGATCGACGGCAAGGAGGAGCAGGAGGAACCCTTCTTCGCCTGTGTTTCCGTGCAGCCGCCGCACGAGCCGCACTTTGCCCCGCGGGAGTGGCAGGAAAAATTTCGTCCCGCAGACCAAGAACTCCGCCCCAATGTGCCGAGCGTCCCGCGCATCCGCTCAGAAGCTCAGGAGGAGCTGGCGGGCTACAACGCCTCCATCGCCCAGATCGACGCCAACGTTGAGCGGGTGCTCCAGCGCCTCCGCGAGACGGGTCTCGACCGCGACACCTACGTCGTCTTCTTCAGCGATCACGGCGACTGTATGGGCAGCCACGGCTTTCTCCGCAAACAGAACCCCCTGGAAGAGTCCATCCGCATACCCTTCATCGTCTGGGGTGCTTACGAGCACAGCCGCCACGGCCAGTCCGGCACTGACGGCAGGGACTCTCAAAGCCTGCTCAACCATGTTGACGTGCCCGCCACCACCCTCGGGCTTTGTGGGATTAAGCCACCCGAAGGCATGGCTGGTTACGATTTTGCCGGTTATGTTACCGGCAGGGAAAACGCCGCGCCCGAGCCGGAGTCGGCCTACCTGCAAGGCATTTGGCCCTGCGTATGGGGAAAAGCCTACACGCCGCCCTGGCGCGGGATCGTCACCCGCGACGGCTGGAAATACGTCTGCCAGCCTCATGCCGTGCTCCACTGTTTTAATCTCAATGAAGACCCGTATGAGGAGGTCGACCTTGCCCACCACTACGACGGCCATGCCGCCCGGCTGCGACTTCAGCCCATCCTCCAGGAATGGCTTGACCGCCTGGGCGATCCCTTCCCCCTGCCAGAACTCCCCGGCTGGGATTGGTCGCCGGAACCGCTCGACTGGCAGGGCGTCACCGTGCACCGGGAGTCGGACAGTTCCTGAATCCTGTGTCTATCTCAACTATCTTTTGTATAAAAGCGTGAACATTCCGGCCAAACCGTTCCGCGGCGCACTCCTAGAGTGCGCTCGAATGACTCCGCGGCTCCCTTGCCGCTAAAGATCCGCTGACGGTAGTTCCCCCGATTGACTACGCTTGTCCCGCCGAAGCTGGCGAAGGCGGATGATAACAACCTCCCGCGTATTCCACTCTCAAGGGCCTTGCCATTGGGTGAGGAGAGCGAGGAAGGAATAAATAGTCAAGAATCAAGACCTTGTACGTATCTTAGTTGTCGCAGGCCGGGAAAACCATTCCCAACACCGGGATTCAGCATGTTACCCTCAATCAAGCAATTCATGCCGCTTCCGCGAACTTCATGGCCTTGATCAAGCGGGCTGAAACCGGAGAGCTTCACCTTCACCGTTCCATTTTCGGCATCCTGAAGCGGACATGTGGTGCATAGAAGAGCTTGCTATAAACCATTTTTTAGATCAATGTGGTTCATAGAAAAGGAGTGTATCACCCATGATTTGGAATTGGCAACAGGCCGATTGGCCACATTTTACCTACGACCGCAAGGCTTTGGACGGTCTGGAGGCGCAATTTTTGCGCCTTGCCGGAGAAAACCTCGGTGCCTTCAAGCACGTCTCCGAGGAAGATAAGAATCGGCTCAAGGTCGAGCTGATCAGTGAGGAGGCTCTGCAAACCTCCAAGATCGAGGGAGAGATTCTTGACCGCGACAGCCTGCAATCTTCCATTGGCAAGCAGTTCGGCATCCAGTCGGACAATCGCCGGATTCCTCCCGCAGAGCAGGGAGTGGCCGCGATGATGGTCGATCTCTACAAGAGCTTCGACGCCCCGCTGTTCCACGACACCCTTTTCGAGTGGCACAGCATGTTGATGAATGGCCGCCGGGATCTCCGCACCATTGGTGCGTATCGGACTCACGCTGACCCGATGCAGGTGGTCTCCGGGGCAATGCATGATCCCACCGTTCATTTCGAGGCTCCACCTTCTTCCCGCATGGCGGAGGAAATGGAGGCATTCATTCAGTTTTTTGAGCAAAGCCAGGAAGGGAAACCGCAATTCCTTCCCGCACTTGCTCGCGCCGGAATTGCTCACTTGTATTTCGTTTCCATTCACCCCTTCGAGGATGGCAATGGACGGATCGGACGCGCCGTTGCGGAGAAGTCACTCGCCCAAAGTCTCGGACACCCGACACTCATTGCACTGGCCTACACCATCGAGCGGAACCGGAGGACCTACTACGAAAAACTCGAACGCTACAACAAGGACACCGACATTACAGGCTGGCTGGTCTACTTCGCCGAAACCATTCTGGAAGCTCAGGACAACACCCGGAAGCGCATCGAGTTCATTATTGAGAAAACGAAGCTCTACGACCGCTTGCGCGGTAAGCTGAACGAGCGGCAGGAAAAAGTCATCGAACGCATGTTCCGTGAAGGCATCGACGGATTCAAAGGTGGACTCAGCGCGGAGAATTATATCTCCATCACGGGCGCACCGAGAACCACCGTCACCCGTGACCTCAACGATCTTGTCGCCAAGGGAGCACTGACCAAGACAGGCCAGCTCAAATACACCCGCTACCATCTCAACCTAGCCGGGTGACACGGACGTGTGCCCCGTTATGGCCCCCCCCGAACCCTGCCGAGTAGAAGCCTACTCGGGCAGATAATCGGAATCGACCTTGGAGACCGCCAGCACGCCATCTGCGTGCTAACTGCGGCTGGGGAGATTGAGCAAGAACGGACCCTGCCCGTCCGAGTCGTAGGCCGCCACCCCCGTCGGATCGTCGGATCGAGCAGTAATTTGCCCCTGGACAGAGCGTCACGCAAGGAGCTAATCTCTGTGGGGGAGAGCTTTGATTTGGGCTGGACTAGGGTCTTTGACACGGCAGTTTGATCGAGGTAATCATCGTTTCAAGTCGGCCAGAACACTTGCAGTGATTTCACTGACCATGGTTTGGAGCCGAAGATCCGGGGTCGTTCCGGAGGCGACTTGGCAATGGGAAGGGGTCTCCGTCAGGCCAAACTCGGCGACGATGCGTTCCAGCTTGAATTATGGGCAGCACCAAAAGTCTAGAGTTCATTGCGCTCAACGGTCACAGAAAAGAGGATTAGGATGCCGGAGGTGTTTACCTCTGCCTCGGCTTCAACTGCTTCGACGATCCGGTTCGGATGTGGGTTCCGTAAGCGCAACAGATTGAGGTAGCCACTCCGTTCGAGGACATCTTCGATTTGGATCATTTTTAATTCACGAATGTCTTTGTTGCGCATTCGCGGAAAATAGGGGTACCAATCCTGGATATTTGCGGTCGCTCCACCGCTTTCTTTATACTGGGGGTTGTTGCCTAGAGGAATGAGGGGCCACTGGTGAGTTCCGCCGTCGGCATAGTGGAGGCGGTAGCGGGCGAAACAGCATCCGCTTTGGGCATAAGCGCAGGCGTGGAGAAAAAACAAGGCTTTGATCGTTCCCTGCAGCGGTGTCGCCAAGCGTTGATCCAATCGATGGGGCACTTGTTCAGCGCGGCCAATAGCAGCAAAACGCGTCTTCTTATAGTCGCCGCAGATGGTTAAGGGGACTCCAACTGCGGTGTAGGAACAGGCGCTGGGAGTTCCCAGAGTGACATGCTTTAAGGGCGAGGTTCCCGGCGGAGCGCTTCGATTCAGGCAAAGCTCCAGATCGACAGGCTCACGTCGGCAGCTTTTGCCCGTCCGGAACTTCGGTCCTGTCACCTGGAAAGGCACCGCTGGCCCCCGGTTCTTCTGGAGGGTCTTGCCCGGATGCCAAGTAGGAGCTACGCAGAGCATGTCTCGATGGTTGACTGAGCTGCTGCCCGTCAATTCTGGCTTGAGAGATAAGCTCAAGCGCAAAGCCTGGGCACCTACTTCCGCTAAACACTGAGAAAATCCGCTGGCTTCGTTTCCATCACCTTCAACGACTGATAAGTGCAAATGTCCAGGTGAGTTCTTCTGATGGAGGCGCTCTTTGAGAAGTTGGGAAACATTTTTTGGTGATAGGCCCGTAACGCAATCTCGAGTATTCAAGGATGCTAAGAACGAGTAGATAGCATGCTCTTCGCAGTTTGTGTCGAAAGTCTCTAGTTGAATGAGATGGCCGAGATTTATATTGCCGATGAGAAGCCCTGCATAAAAACGGTTTTCAGTATCAATTTTGGATGTGAAATTAGAAAAGAGTATCCTCGTATATCCACTCTGCCAGGCTTTGATGAGCGTGCGTCGTCCCATCTCAAAAAAGTCGGGCATGACCACCGGGGCACCATGTCGGTGCAGTGCACCGGGGCCTACCACTACGACGGCTACGGATTGCCGCAACTGGTCGATCAACTGAAGGTAGTCGGGGTTATATGTAGCTATCACGCCAGGGAAAATAATGCGGCGAATGCCACGGGTTTTGAATATCGATAGCAGGCGGGCAGGCTCCAACTGATCCACATTGAAATAATCAATCCGGCACCCCTCCTCGCGGGCGGCTTTCGCGATGCCTGAAGCGATTTGTTTTTGCCCAGCATTTTTTTCCATGAATTGAGGTGTTAGCCCATCCGTTGTCAGGAAAGCGATTGTCTCCCGATAACTTTGACAATCGCTCCGTCGCACGGCGCGCATGACTTCGCTGACTGCGCCAGAGCGTTGGTAACCCGCCGCTTCGGCTGCTGCTCGGACCCGCTCTCGCACCGCCAGAGTGATCCTGGGGTCATCCCTCAGTGCCAGTGAAATGGTGGCGATTGATAGGTTGAGATCGTTGGCCAGTGTCTTGATTGATACTTTTTTTCTTGGTTTAAATTCATCTCTTTGAGGCATCGTTTAACGTTTAAACGATAAACGAGTTGGCGCAAGTCTCCGATTATGGTTTGTTTTAGATGTTAGCCGATATATTAGTTTCCCTTGTTTCCGTATCGGCAAGTTCTTATCACCTAAACTCCAAACCCCACAACTATGAAAGAAACTCCATGCCATGGGCAAAACACGCAGTTTTCTGTTTGCCCCATTATCCGCTTCTTGCTCACGTTGGCAGTAGCGTTCGTCTCCACCGCTCTATCTGGTCAAAATTATATTTGGCAGCAACCGCAGGCCACCGTTTTGGAGAGCGGCGACCTTCAATGGAATCCGGAAGCATTAACTGAATTCGATCCGGCTTCTTATGTCGGCGATATTCGTTACATCGACTACGAAAATGGCGACGACGCGAACGATGGAGGGTCGACCTCAACTGCTTGGAAGCACCATCCGTGGGACTGGTATGCCGCTGGCAACGCTGCCGCACACTCGGGCACATCCGCTTATGTGTTCAAAAAAGGCGTCATTTACCGTGCGGCCATCAAGGCGGACGAGTCTGGGACCGACGGAGATCCGATCATTCTGACCTCAATTTCCTCATGGGGAACTGGGGATGCTTGGATAGTGGGGTCGAGCAAGCTGCCCAGTAATTGGGTTCCGGCGGATACGATTTCCGGTCATCCAGCCCGGATCCCTGAAATCGATAAGGTTTACGCGATTGACATGGTAGCCTCCGGTTTTCGCCCCGTTGATAGTTTTTACTTGAGTGTCGTTGCAGGCCCCTATGCTCCTTCCGCTCAGGCGTGGAAAGAACTTAAGCTCCCGTATATTGGGATGTGGCGAGTCAATTCTCAGAACGATGTGGATCAGCTACACGTAGCCCGCACTCCGGACTGGGAGCCGGGCGACGATAATTATGCTTTGGATTACTGGCACCAGTGGCAGGAGCGCCTTGAGCTAAGCTATAGCGGTGCAACGACTAAAATGGTGCACGATGACTGGTTGATGGGGCACCCTGCGGACTATTTTGTCGGGGGTTATATGTGGAAGCAGTACCCGTCCTTCATGGGCACCCCTACGCCAAGTTTAATAGAGGAAACCTTTGAGGGTAAGGACGACTTGACGGGAGATCCGGTCACCATTCCGACCTACGACCCCGTCGCAGGCGCAATGAGGGTTACTGGTATGGGCGGTATTGGTGCCGGTAACCACTACATGATCGAACATTTACCTCAGTTTCTAGATTCTGCGGGTGAATTTTATTACGACACCCCGAATAACATTTTGTATTATCGGCCAGCCGATGGGGTCGACCCCAACGATGAGCATTTAGAACTCGTGGATCGTTTGGGAATGGTCATTTTAACAGGTCAATCACATATCGAAGTTTCCAATTTGCGCTTCAGTTTTGCAACAACTGCAGTCAGTACTTACCAGTCTGATAGCTACGATTCGGCGACGGACATCAATGTCCATCACTCAAAGTTCGACAATATTATGAACTATGCGGTGAATATGGGGCAAAGCAATCTCCGGTCTGGCTCTTACGCGGATCGCCTGCGTGTGGCTGACTGCGAATTCACAAACCTGTGGGGGGTGGCAATCGACGTGTCATCCGGTCTGCAGACTGCCGCGAATGCGCCTGACTGGGATAACCCGAGCCGTATCGGGGATATGCAATTACTGCGCAATAGAATTTACAATACAGGCGAACGTCATAGTGAGAATGCTCAGTCGCCGGTTCCAGCCGTTAATATACGGTACACCGAAACGGCGACGGTTGCTGGGAACATAGTTGAGCGAACCTTCGGTTCCGGCATCATGGTGTTCGGAGGGCGTGCTGGTCGGAACGTGCAGCCTGTAGCCCATCTCGATCTGCCATTCACGCGTTACCTCATATTCAATAATAAGACTGAAGACAATGCGCGTGGTGTGAACGACTACGGTGGTATGTCACTGTGGCAGAGTGGGGCATCCTTCTGTTTTAACAATTTGATTGGAAATTCTCCCGGCCACATGCCGGCGGGTATTTTTGGTGAAGACACGCTCGCTGAGGCCGAAGCTAACATACACAATCTGTCCTATCCACTCTACCTTGATGGAGCGTTCAAGCAATACTCCTTCAATAACATTATTTGGGGGCGCACTTCGGACCCAGACGATCTGTATCGCAACATGAACCAAGCCTATTTCATGGTCTTTGGTTTTACGAATGAGTTTAATAATAATACAATTTACAATTTTGGCGAAGCTATGGGCGGTAGCTCAGGTGCTCGTCAAAATGTGCAAGGCAACCTGTTCAGCGATATTACTAACAATTACTTCCGCCATGCGCACGGTGCGCTTCCCTCTCAGATCGGAGGAGGGGATGCGAATGACACTGCCGGGGTCGCTTCCCTCGCCTACGAGAATAATGCCTTCTTTGGCAGTGGAGAAGCGGGTAGCTTGGCGGCTATTTCCAAAGGTGCAGATGCCGATATTATCGCAACAACCTTCCCGGAAATGCAGCAACAGATGGAGGATTATCCGATTCGCCTCTCAGGGTTAGGGCTCGTTGGCGATGAAAGCCTGATTGCCTATCCTTCGGCTGGCCCGGTTGACGACCTATCGACTTCGAATGTCGATTTTCGGCCTGCTGGGGGATCAGTGGCCATCGACAACGGCGGGACAACCTTTGTCCCATGGGGTCTGTATGGAACGGTAGGAGAATGGCAGTTTAATAAGAATCTGCGCGATCCGGCACAAGTCATTGACTACCACTGGTACATGAGTTCGGCACACTCTGAACGCAGCATGTATCACTACATTCCCCAATTCATTTTGACACTGAGTGATGCTACTGTCGCAGATTATGTAGCATCGGAGTCGGAGGATTGGGTTGAAGGTGCCATGACCTTTGATGGGAATCGCTATGGCACTGTCACTGATGCACAGATTAAGGAAGATATTCTTATCAATATTCTAGATTACACAGCAGACTGGACGGACAAGGATAAAAAAAATACGATTTTGAGGATGGATGAGCGCACAGATATCCCGTGGACTGCAGATGACCCTAGCGGGGGCTACGATGGCGAAGGTAACCCAATATTCACCAGCGCGGATTATGTCCGTTTCCCCGGTGCAGAGCGCAAAACGCCAGAGATTAGAACCGAAAACGTACTTGTTGAAACGATTGTCAAAGTAAACAGCGGCAGCCTAAATCAGGCTATCGTTGGTAAGCATGACGGCAGCACAGGTTATCGCATGTATGTCAATGGATCGGGTAATGCCGTCTTTGAAATCAGTCAGGGCGGTTCGACCGACCAAGTCGTTTCGGCCGCCTCTGTCAATACCGGCAACTGGGTACACATTCTAGCCGAAGTAGATCGCACCGCTGCCGGTAACACAATGACTATCTACATAGACGGCACACAAGATGGGCAGGCAACGGGATCCATTACCGACACCGACAGCCTGGTCAATAACGCCGACTTCATCGTTGGCGCAAACAACAACCTTGGCGAGAAATTGATCGGTGCCATGGACTTTCTGCGTATTTGTCATGGAACGCTGGCTGATGCAAAGACAGACATTGCTGAACTCTATGCCTGGCAAACAGCTGGCCCTGCAAGGTATGACTACATGGGTAACTCTCCTGTAGGCCAACGTGACGCGGGTGCCATTGAGGGACTCAATCCATACTCGGCGAGTCGGCTTGCAGCCAGTTACGAAATTACCAACGACACCGTAACGCTGACATGGCAAGATAACAGCACAGGCGACGATTCAGTCATCATCGAGCGCTCGACCAGCGAAGACTTCTCCGGGAGTGTTACCAGCTGGACGCTCAACGGTGCCGACTTGACCAGCTTTGTTGATGATACAGCCGGCACAGGCACGGTTTACTATTACCGAGTCAAGGTTAAAGCCGGGAGCGATAAGTCTCCATGGTCTCATGTGCTCAAGGTAGCCATCGGCACGGAAGCACCTGAAATTCCCTCGGATATTGGTTTTGAAGTCGATGGCACCGACATCAAGGTGGAATGGGATAACCCAGAACCAACCAATACCTTCAAGCAGCCTTCAAGCTGGACGGTGAAATGGACCACAACCTCCGGATCCTCATACAGCAGTACAACGGGTCTGACGGAGACGAAGCACACTATCACCGGAGTAGATCCCGCTACAATCACCTATGTGGTGATCGAAGCTGTTAATGGGGTTGATACAACGGCGTCCGCTGAATATGCGGTAATTGACTACACGCAGGACTTCAGCGGCGTTGCGGATGGTAGCCTCCCCAACGACTGGACTGCCAGCTCCACGGCATCGTTCGTAGAAGTATCGCCTACAGGCTTCACGTCCCCCACTGGAACCCCGATGCTCCTTGTGGTTGATAAAGGCATGGTACACTGGACGCCGGGCTTGGATATGCAAAACTACCAGATCGAGGCGGTATTGCTGCGTGCAGATAGCAATCCCTACGCTCGGTTAGGCGTGAACATGTTGTACGATACTACTGCAGGGCTTAAAGGCCTTCTGATGATGGAGAACATTGGGTATGAGCTAGATGTAGGTGACGCTGATGTGACCTATACACCGGACAGCGGCGAAACCACCGCTGACCCCGGAATGGATGTTGGCGAGGCGTGGACCTTAAAGATGATGGTAGCGCCCACCGATGGTAACAGTACTACAGCCGTTGACGTCTATGTCCAGTTGTACGACGAAGCGGGCAATGACCGAATTGACGGAACGGACTCTGCGATCAGCGAAAAAGACGGAGACTGGTATGTTCTGCGCGGTATTGCACTACCTGCATCCGGCACCCAAGGCACCTTGGCATTAGTTAGCTCGTTGAAAAAATTCTACATAGATAGCGTCGCAATCAAGCCCTTCGTCACACCCGGCGTGACCTTCGATGATCCAGCACCTATTCTGACGACTCACCTCCTCGAGTTGGACATGAGAGATGGTAATGCATCGATTTCATCACTCTCAGTCGTGACGGTTGAAAATATCAGCGGATCTGACATCACCCTGACTGGCAAGGTCTGGATGGCCGCCTACAGCGGTACCACCGTCGATATCAACTACGATAGCGCGGGAGGCACCAACTACAGCAGCGCCTGGGTTACTAGTGTGAATGTGCCAAGCGTTGGCTCCTTCACCCAGCAGGAGATCGACCTCGGCTCTGATTTGACTATACCTGCGGGCGCAACCTACACCTTCCAGGTGACGGCCACCAGTGGTAGGCTTGTTAGCAAATACTTCAGTGCCCAACTGGCTGAAGACGACAACCTGCGAGTCAGCACCAGTATCAAGCGCGCGATCTTCGGCCAAATCGAATATGCGACTGGCTCCGGTGGCGGTATCGCGGTCATCGCTGTCGACGACGGCGACAGCGTGGACGAAGGTTCCAGCACAATAGTCGACGTGCTGGCCAACGATACCAATGCGACGCAGATCGACAGCTTCACTCAGGGCACCAGCGGCACAGTTAGCCAAAGCGGCACGGATCTGATCTACACTCCCTTCACCGGCGTGTGGAGCGGTTCAGATGTCTTCAACTACACCGCTGGTGACGGTAGCAGCAGTGATACTGCCGCTGTGGACATTGTGATCAACGCCATTAACGGCAGCGATCCGCTGACAGATAACGTCAACTTCGACACCGAACTGGCCTTCCGCAGTGCGGACGGACAAGCCCGTGAACGCAGCGACGGCAGCTACGAAATCGCGGCCTTCGGCGGTGCGGGCATCTCGACCGACAGCAGCGGCGACGAGTTCCTCTTCGTCAAGGGCGACATCAGCGGGGACTTCCAAGTCAGCGTGCAGGTCAAGAGCATCGACGGCCCGACGGGCAGCTTTGCCGGGGTCATGATCCGCGACGGCAGCGACACCGACGGGACGAACGACACGCTGGAAAAGATGGCCTTCGAAGCCAGCGAAAAAGGCACGCTCTACCTCTCGCAAGAGCGCACCAGCGCGGGCAGCGGCGCAGCCGTGGCTGTGACCAGCCAGATCAGCGGCACGGATGTCAGCCACAGTGAACCCGAGAAGTGGGTCATGATCGAGCGCAGCGGCGTCGAGATCATCTACTACACAGGCGAGGACGACGGCACTGGTAATATCGTCTACACCGAAGTGGATGCCAGCCCCGTCACTCTGACGGGTCTGAGCGATACCGTGCAGGTGGGTCTGTTCACCATCAGCGGGGACGGCACCAGCAACGCCACAGCGGTGTTCGACAACTACGCGGTGACTGCGACCTCAGTCATTGGAAGTCAAATTGTTGATTACCAACTCGATACGGGCTCAGTTGCCAGTTCGGCAGGTCTGTCTTCCGATACGGATGTCACGACCAGTCTCTCCAGTGCCAGCGATTACGCGACCGCTCCCGTCAGTCCCGCCTTTCGGGGCGGTATTGCCGGGCCGACCGATCTCAGCCTAGTCAACGACGATACCAACGGTGACTTCCTGAAGTTCAAGCAACACCCCATTAAGTTCACGGGTCTGGCCGCCTATGTCGCCTTCTGGGACTTCGGTTCATCTGCCTCGATTACGGAGGTGAGTACGACGGTAGCCAATAATCCTTGGAACCAGCGTCCCGGCTACCTATTGGTGCTTAATGACGGCACCTACTACATCGCGGAATTCAGCAATGGCGATCTCTCTGACACGCTCACCGAATACGTGCTTGATGAGGCCGCTCTGTTGGGGCTTTCCTGGCAGGAGATCGATCTGGCCACTAGCCTGACCAGCGCACCCAGTGCCACCAGTAGTAGTGCGGCTGATATACTTGCCGATGCAGAAGGTGCGGGACTCTACTACGGAACACTTGGCGCGAGTAGTAGTATACGCCAGTTCTTCGTCTCCGAGTTCGTTGTGACTGGAAACTGAATTGAGTCACCCGTATCGGTTCAGGATTTCAAAGCCCGCCGGAAACCCCGGCGGGCTTTTCTTTCTCTCCGCAAAAAACTTGGTCATTCATGACCACGCATGGCCCTCGGTGGCTTTCCTGTCACGCTCTTGAACGCATTGCTGAGTGCCGCCGGGCTGGAGTAACCGACCCGGTAAGCGATTTCCTTGATCGACAAATCATTCTCGATCAGCAAAGTCGTCGCGGCCTCGAGACGGCGGGCCTTGAGGGCTTCGCGAGGGGATGTGCCGGTATGGGTGCGGAAGGCGCGGGCTAAGGAAAAGGGCGTCGTGCCGAGTTTGACCGCAACCTTTGTGATGCGAAAAGAGGGATCTCCGTAGTGTCGCTCAATTGCTTCCCGTAGTTCCCGAACGAAACGGTTGCCGGGATCTCTTTGCCGGATAGCAGCATGCAAGGTTAGCAGCAGTTGGAACGTCTCAGCGGCAAAGCTTACGGCCTCCGGCAGGTTGCCATTGAGCAATGCGTCATACCACCGGTTTAGCTTTGGGATGAAAAACGGGTAGCGCTCGTGGTCGAAGACATAGCCCCCGGCGGCGTTGATCCGATTGACCAGCGAGAGCGCCACCTCTCCACTGATGACCAGGAAAATCCAACTCCATGAAGCGTCCTTGTGCATTCCATACGCGGTGGGCGAAGGCACTGGAGCGATAAAGAATTTTCCCGGCGTGAGAGCTTGCCTGTTCTTGGGAGAGTGGAAGAAGCCCCGTCCCTCAAGACTCGCCTGGAGGATGCAAAAGGGCGTTCCATTGGGCAAGAGGCGCTTCTGGTTATCCCACAAAAAATGCTCGCCCGACCTGGAGCGCCGGAAGTTCAGGTGCTCGGGCCGCAACGGTGCCAGCCCCGCATCGAACTGAAATGGGAGTGGAACTGGATTGCCGTTTTCGGGATGCTCGGGTAACTGCAAATTCAATGAAGTAATTTTGGTAAACAATAAATAATGATGGATTGAAGCTCCCGTTGGAATGCAGAAAATAAAAAAGATGCGCTTACCCAACCTACTACTCATCAGCACGGATTCGCTCCGATTCGACTTTCTCGGCTGCGCGGGCGGCCCCGCGCGGACGCCCAATATCGATGCATTGGCCGCAGAGGGACTGCGCTTCGAGACCTGCATTACCAACTCTCCCGTCTGCGCCCCGACACGCTGTGCGTTGGCGACGGGAATCGAGCCGCACCGCCTCGGTGGGCAGGACAATGATGTTCAGCTCCAGCCCAACACGCGCACCTACTACGGGCAACTTCGTGACCACGGTTATCACGTCGCCTGCGCTGGGAAGCTGGATCTCGGCAAACCCAGTGGTCTTCCCGGGCCGGACGGTGCCGCTCCCCGCGCCTATGCCTGGGGGTTTACCCAGCCGCACGAAACGGAAGGCGACTCCAGTCTGGGCAGGCTTCCTCACCCTACCGGGCCCTACAGCCACTATCTTGCCGAAAGAGGCAACTTTGAGACCTTGCACCAAGACATTAAACGCCGAAACGCCTCCGGAGTCGTGTTGGACATTGCCGATTTTCCCTTGGAAACCGAAGACTTCGTCGACAGCTACATTGGTCGGCAGGCCTTGGAATGGCTGCGAAACCCGCCCCAGCATAATCCATGGCATCTATTCGTCAGTTTTATAGGTCCTCACTTTCCCTATAGCCCACCCACCGAGTATGCGGATCGCTGGCGCGATGCAGAAATGCCCGAACGGGTCGTCTCAATGGAGGGCAAACCCCACCGGGTGCTGGAAAAATTCGATGACCACGACCCGGACTACGTTGTGAATTCCCGCCGCCAATATTGCGGACGCCTGGAGTTGATCGACGACCAGATCGGCAAGCTTGTGGCCCAGCTCAAAGCTAACGGCGACTGGGAGAACACCTGGATCTTCTTCACTTCCGACCATGGCGATAATCTCGGAGACCACGGTTTGATGACGGCGGGTAATCCTTACGAACCCTCCGTCAACGTTCCCTTGATTGCCAGCGGCCCCGGTTGCCGGGACGGTGGAGTCAGTAAGGCGCTGGTAGAGTGGTTTGACCTCGGCCCCACCTGCTGCGAGCTGGCCGGAGTGCCGGTCATCCCCGAGGTTCAGGCTCGAAGCTTTGCGCCGGTGTTGCGTGGTGAGAGCGATGCTCACCGGGAAGACTGCCTCAGTCATTTTCGAGGCTTTCAAGTGTTGCGCACCGCCACCCATAAATTCATCCACAATGAGGACCAGACGCCGGAGCTTTACGATATGGTCAATGATCCCGGCGAAACCCGAAACCTGCTCCACGGCGACGACGTTTCCGACGACACCCGGGCACTCGCGCAAAAGCTGCAAAAACGGATTGGGGAACGCTGGGTCGGTGCGCATACCTGGTCTGCGACCGAGCCATCGAATCCCTCCTAACTCTCAACTTCGAAACCAATCCATGCAATCCACACTAAAATTCAATCCCTCAATCTCCGGCCCCGCTTGCAAGCGGGTTTGGGAATTCGGCTTCAACACCTTGGCAAAGGATGGTCGCGCGAGAATATCGGCTCTCATATCGTCCGCAACAATGTGATCCATGATTGTGGCGCGACGGGTATCTGTGCGAACTTCGAGGGTGCGTTTTCAGAGATCTGCGGCAACCATATTTACCGCATAAGCACTCCGGAATTCGGCATCCGGGGCGGTGAGCAGGGCGGCATTAAGCTCCACGCGGCCATCGATACCGTCATCGAGCACAATCTCATTCACGATGCCTGGCGAGGCATTTGGCTGGACTGGCAGGCCTAGGGTGCCCGGATCAGCGACTGCTGCCTTTTTGACAACCGTGTCGACATTTTCGTCGAAGTCAGCTATGGCCCCACCCTGGTGGACCTGCTTGGGCCCCTAAGAACTGATCCATTGCTGATGAAGTGATTTTCCTGCAAAACAGGAAAATCCAATGAAAAAGAGTAGAAAGACAACTGAACAAATCATCCGTATCCTCCGCGAGGCGGACAGTAGCCTGAGCATCGAAGAAGTATGCCGCAAGCATCACCGATATCGCTCTGGCCAGTGGCTTTAACAGCCTCAATCACTTTCACCTGCAGTTCCGCCGCCGTCACGGCGGTTCACCGCGCACCTTTCGCAAAGCCTACACGGCTCGAATGTGAGTCCGTGTAAATTAAGGTGGAGGCAGATGGTGACTCCCCTATTCAACCACTTATTTTTCTTCCAAGCTCTCATAATTCGTCTTCGGCCTGTTTTTTTCGTTCCTGCTCCAGGGCCTCCTCGGACTCGGGGCTGATCTCAATGGGCTTGCCAACCATCCACAGAAGATACCCGGAGAGGAAGGTGAATGTCACCCCAACGAAGAGCAGGGTAAAGCCAATCGCCCAGGTTCGATGGTGCCATAGGCCATAGGCATATTCGTCGCCGGGGAAGTAGATCACTTCAAAGCTTTCGTTGACGAGCGCATAAGGAACCGAACGGCTGGCCACGGCCATCTCAAACAACTGAATATCACCCGCCTGGTTGAGGACTTCGACAAAATACCTGAAAATGGTGTCGTTTGCATAATCACCCTCCTTAATTTCTTTCTTAATGCGAATGGTTTCCAAGGACTCACCGGGGCTTTGACGCTCGATGCTGATTACCCGGGCCACTCCCCGCTCTCCCGCGAAGAAACGGGTGGTCGGTCCCCATAATTCCCATACCGCGAGGCAAACGATCCCAATGGAGAAGAGAAAGAATACGAGTTTACGCCAGAAGTCCCGGGGAGTGAAGGTGTCCGGCTGGCCATTTTCACCGAATGTGCGCCCGTCGAGATTGAGGCGCTCCGGTGGGTTGTCCTTGGCAATTTGCTTGTTCATCGATTTTGGTCCTCCTCTGCGCCGTAGCGATGAAGCACGCCACGCTTTTCCAAGATAATTATGAAGACGAGGATGGCGATGCCCAGAAAATCAGTGCCGATTTGCAGGAACTGACTGGAGAAAAAGTATTCGTATTCCCGATCTTTATAGTTGGCGACCATGGTATGACGTGGAACCGTCACATAAATTGGTGGAGCCGCGAGGGCAGACGAAAACTTTCTAAATATCTCCAATGCCAGCTGCTGCCTGGTATCATCAACTTCCAGCAACTCGGCCATGCGCTCGCTGACCTCATCGTAGGGCTGTATACTCGCAGTCACTCCTTCTTCCGGAGCGGACAGGCGCATGGCTACCCGATAATTTTCGCCAGCCGGGTCTGCATCCACCCCGATTATCCGTTCGCTGGCACTGGCGAAGAGTTCCTCGATTTCGTCAACATCCGGCCAGATCGTTTTACCATTGTCTGATGTTAACCTGACTTCGAACTGAATTTCGATTTGATCTGAACCGGGGGTATCCGATGTTCCGTCCTCGGGACGAGAAGCCGATACGGCATCCACAGTAAAATCGGACTGGCGGGTTGTGAACTGGGCCTCGGCAACAGCCGTCACTCCAGTCGCCAGGTCAAAAGCTCTACTGGAGGTAAAACCGGCGTCCAGGAAGGCATCAAAAAAGGCCACGAAGCGCGGGTCTATCTGGGCGTTGTAACGGACGGCGTAGTTGCCGTCTGCCGTCTGAGTGGGAGTAACCGATACTTCTGGCACCAGCCGGGGTATCCCGTCGTCTCCAATCAACAATTCCTTCTGCAATTCCTGGCCGCGCAAACTCTCGACAACGACCCCAATCTGTTCTTCCGGCAAGGGTTCGAGTGTCAGGGCCTCGAACATGATGGCTTCTTCTTGGTAGGAGGCCGCTTTCAACTGGGCACCCGGAGGGAAGCGCAGTGGCTCCAAAACCTTTTGCAGCTGAGCCTCCAAAGCCTCCGACTTCGTCTGCAATTCCTGCTCGATCGCATCAATCCGTGCGCGTTTTCGGTCCATCTCTGCTGCAATTTCAGCCTTTCTCTCTTCGCTGGTAAAATAGCCGATTCTTTTGCCTTCAAGAGTCCCCAATTCATTTTGCAGATTCTTACGTTCCTTGATCAGTTTCTGCGCCTGGCGATCCTGCTGGTGAATCCACCAGCGTTGGGAGGTTTCCCCATCCACGCCGTATTGGTGCAGTGGTCTCAGATACAGGTTCTCCATGTTCAGGCCCGCAGCCTGGGTTCTCTCCACGAGTGTCGACTCCTGCAACTCTTCGGCAAACGTCACTTCAACGTTGTAGCCAGCCTGGGGAAACAACCAGATCGACCAGACCAGCAGCCACAAACCGACCAATATGCCCACAGAATTGCGGAAGATCGCATTGAAGACCATGATGCCCGCTGCGGCGGCACCCATACGATTGCGGGCGACATACTCGTAGAGCAAAGGGAAGACGGCGACGCCCTTGATTCCCCCGAAGATTCCGGCCGCGTTGCCAAACAGAACGATTGTCCAGAAGCCGGGCCGAAAGTCGGGCAGGGTATAGACATACGCAGTATAAATGATGTTGATGACGAGGCTGCCGATCGTGCCCCAGAAAACGATCTGCATTTTCCCAAAACGGTCTGCCATCCACCCGCCCATGAGTCCGATCAGGATGCCAAGAGGAACGCCGATCGCAACGGTGTTTCCGAACATTTGCAGGTTGTAGCCCCACTGTTCGGTAAAGAGCAGAGGCTGAAATACTCCGAGGGAAAAACCAAACATGACGTTGGCCAACAGGAGCAAATACAAGGGGAGCAGATCTTTCGCAAAAATGTCACCAAACACATTGCGCAAAAAGAACTTGAAAAAGTTTTCCCCTGGCCGCCTGCCTTCATTGAATCGCTTGCGCCCCGGCGGGTAGATCTCTTTAATGCCGATAAACTCGTAGACGGCCACTCCGAAGAGGATCAGACCGCAGATCAGGAACATAATCGTTCCGCCGCTGGGTGTTGCGAAAAACTGGAAGGGCCCCAAGAAGTAAGCGTCATGGAAGCGCCCGAGCAGCAGCGTAAAAAACACCAGATTGCCGATTTGCATGAAGGCTGTTTTAAAACCGGCGGACAGCCCACGCTGCTTTGCAGGAACAATTTCGTAAACGAGCGGTGCACCTGGTGCTGCCAAGTCGGAAAAGAAATCGAACAGCCAGCGAAGAATGATCAGCACCCAAAGATTGGGCGCAAATGGCATCATCACAAGAAATAGCCCTTTCAAGAAATCGGAAGAGCCTACGAAGAACTTGCGGCGCCCGTATTTTGTCCAAATACGGTCGCTCATCCAGGCAATCAAAGGGCCGACCACAAAGGTAAGGTAGATCTGAAGACTGATCAGCCCCATGATCGAAGCCGGATTATCCAGATATTGCTTGATCAGTAGCAGGAAGGGCGCATTGACGACAAACTGCCCATAGATCGTCAGCACGATCGAAAGCGGGGCAAAAAATCCCCACAGATTTGGAATCTTCGTTTTACGGGTCAGTAGCATGGCGGACTTAGATCAAGGGCTGGGTCTCGGCGACGGTCTTTGTTTGAAGGGCTGCTTTGGCTACTTTGGGCGCGTGGCTCATTGCGTGCAGTTTACGAGAAAGATCGAGTGGTTAAAGGAGTGCTATCGACCGCTTCTCCGCATTCAGCTTTTGTTTTGGATGAAGTCCAGGCTCATGCGGGCACTCTCCTTGGCGGGGCGGGTCAACTCACCGCCGCCATCCAGTTCGAGGCAGAGCGGTCCGTCGTAGTCGGCACCCTTGAGGATTTGCAGGGTCTTGTTGATGTCGCAGAGTGGAGAGTTACCGGTGCCCGGTTCGCAGAATTGCAGGGTTTTATCGTCATAATCCTTGATGTGGGTGTGAACGATCCGGTCGGCGAAGACCTCGGCGAATTTGGCGGCATTTTCCCCGGAGGAAGCAAGGTGGGCGGTGTCGATGCAGAGCTTGAGGTCGGGGAGCCGATCCACCATCTGCCGGGTTTCGGCGATCGTTTCGACGATGCAGCCGCGGTGCGGGTGAAAGGCCAGAGTAACGCCATGCTTCGCGGCATACTCGATCGCCGGGCCGAGGGAATCGGCGAAGCGATCGTAGTCAGACGGATAGGTGTTGCGCCGGTTATTGGCCAGAAACCCGCCGCAAACCATCAGCAAGGGAGCCTCTAATTCGGCTGCCGTCTGGATTTGCGCCTGATAGTCGGCGATGTTTGGCTCGTAGGGTTCGGCCGTCACGATGGCACCCACCGCGATGGCCTGTAGGTCGTAGTCCTTGAGCTTTTGCTTCAAGTCAGCCGCAGAAATCGAAAACCGCTGGTTAAACCGCGCCTCGATCCCATCCATCCCGAGTTCCTTGACCTCGCGGAGGAATTGATCGACATCGAAGTCGCGTTCTTCTTGCTGAAACTGGCGGTTCCAGTTGTGGATGTTGGTGGCTGTTGCTAGTTGCATAATGATGAAAAGCTGGATGGATCAGTGGATCCGGTTAATTTTGTGGCGTTGACGCAGGCGAGCCAGCGGACCGCGCGGCGCGATGTCCACGCTGACGTCTTTGGGAGTGCTCACCTCGAGGGAAAGAAGATTGTCGCGAACTTCCCAGCGGACTGCCAGTTCCTTGCCGCTGCTCAGCGGATAACGGCCTTCCGCCCAAGTCAGACGGTCGGCAATCGGTTCGATAATGAAATGACTTTCGTTACCCGGCTCTGTTTGACGAATGCCGAGCACGTTTCGTCCGGCATGAATGAGCGGTGCCCCGCCCCATACATGGCACTGGCTGCTGGGGATTTCCGAGGTGAGTTTTTCCCACAAAGTCCAGGCTCCCTGGGCTTTCATATAGCCCCAGTGCTCGCGAATGACTCGCTCCGCTGCGGCGGGTCGGCCCCCATCATAAAAGACTTCAAGCAGGTAGTGCAGGAAAAGAAGGGTGATGGTGCCCTGGCGGTGATTGCGCGAACTCAAGCAGCGTTCCAGGTTGGTCGCGGCAAAGGCCTCCAGATAATCAAGGACTGAGTCCTCTTTGCCCGGCGGGACAAGGCCGAAGCGAAGGGCGATCAGGTTGGCGTGAAGGGCAGCCGGTGCAACCCAAGGCGAACCCTCGCGGGTGCCAACAACAAACCGTTCTTCCTCCCTTAACCAGAGCCGTTCCCGGAAAATGCCGCGTAGACGCTCCGCTTCAACCGCCCATTTTTCAGCCGCTTCGCTGTCTCCATTTACCTCATGGCATAGCTTCGAAAGACTCTCGACAGCGGCGATACGGCAAGCATTGAGGCAGGCGTTTTCATCGGCGATCTGATGTTCTCTCGTCGCACCCCAATCAATAAAGGGCAGGTAAGGACTCGAATTCCAGAGGCTGCTTTCCGCCGCTTCCCAGCCTGTGCCTGAGACAATCCGTTCGATTGTCGGAAGGCATTCCCGCACGAGTTTATCATCGCCCGTTAAATGCCAATGATCGGCCACCCAGATGGGCCAGATCAGACTGAACTCACAATGCGGGCCAACCGCTTCCGATGGCATGTAAGGGTTGAGCACCCCCTCGGCAAAATACCCCAACCCGGTGGTGAACATGCCGACGCTACGGCGACTCACCCGCATATCGGGATCAAGAAAGCGGTTGATAAAAGTCGAAAGCCGGTTATCGGCAACGGCCAGGCCCCGTTCGCGCCAAACATCCGGCAGATAGACATCACTCTGGCAGACTTCAAAGGTATCCCTGGTAGCCGCCCATGCCCAATTGAAGATCGGATCGCTGCAAGAGAAACTCCCCCGAACATTAACCGGGACTTCCGCCGAGCGGATGCCGAGTTGGTGGATAATGATCTCGCCGGTCTCGCTTCCTTCCGGTGCGCGGAGAGCAATCTGAATGTAGCGCCCGCCGTTGGTCCGAAAGCCCTCCAGGCGCTGGCGACCTCCGCTCAGGACATAGCTGTCCGCTGGATCGGCGGGCTGGTAGTGTAAACGGCCGGCCATCCCATCGGGACGCTTTTGCTCATCAAAGTGAACATCGGCTTGCGTGCCTTCCGGTGCTTCGACGTCGAGTACGAAGTGCCCATGAAATTCGCGGCCCATGTCGACGGTGAGGCTCCACATCCGATGTCTCTCTAAATTGCAGGTGACAGGGAAGTGCGGAAACAACTCCGTGCCAACGATCTTTTCTATGCGATCCCACCGAATCATTCGGGCAGGGTGAGCTCGGAAGTCGCTCTGCTTCAGTGGCTGCCAATCCACCTTCAGCGCATCCAGGGAGACATTATCATGAGGGATTTCCGTGCGGACACTTTTTACCTCGTCCGGGCTTAAATGGCCGGTATGCTTAAGCTGATGCGGACAGTCAAAATTGGGTTCGGCTCGCGCGGTAAGCCCCGCCTCCCGCGGAAGACCAAGAATGATCGCCCATACTTCTGAGACCATTGCAGGTTCACCATAGAGAAGATTCCAGCCTTCCTTGAGAGCGACAGTGAAGTTTTCGCGGTTGCCACGCTCCGTCTCAGGTTCGCCCTTCAATTCAAGTCCGTTTAAGTAGTGCGGCCCCCAAAAAGAACCGATTGTGCACGTCTGCAGGCGCGGGGAATGCAACCACATCGCGTAAATAAAGTGATTGCGAACGGGCTTCTTATATTTGTCCCATGTGGGATCGAAGACGCGTAGTTCAATGCGCTCCTCATCGTCTCGCAAGCCAGCCAGCAAGTCGATGGAAGCTGGAGTATCAAGCTGGTCACGCACCATCGGGACGGAGCGCGCAGACAGCGACCCCCAATGCCCTTGCGCTGCAATCTCGACTGGGGTGGCCCAACCGGAATCGTCGTAGCTCGGGGCGAACCAAGTGTCATCCAGAACACGGGTGTCACAGACCTCAACAGCAGACTGGATAAAGCTGGCTTTGATCGCGTGGGCATCCCAAGCGTCGTTGGCCGGGCGCACCTTCCATGCACCCGGACTGCCCAAATCTGCTTCGCCGATAGTGCCTGCGGCAATGAAGCCGCCGCGCCCGCCCGTGATCGCTTCGGCTGAAGTGCTGCCGTAGTGGTTTACTTCCACAGTCAGCACGTTCTCGCCCGTGCAGAGATGCGGCGCAAGGTCGTAGCTGTCGTGTTCCGGGTGCTCCGGGACGAAGCGAGCCGGGCCGTAGCCCAAAATGACCCCGTTGACCCGCAGGCGGTATCGCGTATCCGCAAAGAGGTGAAATAGAGCCTCTTCCGGCACCGAAGCCAACTCGAAACTGCGGCGGAAGATCGCAAAAACATTGCGTCCCTTGCCCTCGGCGTCAATCCAGGCGAAGCGCGAGTGATTAAAAATTGTTTCTGCCACTATGGGAGGCTTAGTAATTCTCATCAAAATTGGGAGTCGCCAGCTCCGGCTTAACGAAGTCGGACTGCTTGATCTTCTCCTGCAGTTGTCGGGCGTGAGCCTCATCGTTGAAATCGCTCAGGCTCACCCAGCTGTCGTCCCAGGTGGATTTGATGGCGGCGGCAGCCAGGAGGCACTCGTTGAGGCCGGAGGCGCCCGGCGTGATGAGACCGCTGGCGTCGCCCTTGCGGATCGCATCGACCCAGTCCTGGATGGGCGTGCCCGCGCTGTCGGGAATGTCCACGCTGACATCCCAGACCGGACCTCCCCAGGCCACGATCTTGGTTGTGTCGATGGCCATCTGGACATTCTCTTTGAGCCGCTGGTAGGAGACCTTACCTCCTTCGACCACGAGCTTGCCCCGCTCGGCGGTGATTTCGAGTCGATCCGTGCCGGGATTTTCGGCCGTGGAGGTAATGAAGACCCCCGTCGTGCCGTCCTTGTATTCCATGAAGAGAGTCGCCTCGTCCTCGGTCTCGATGTTATGATATTTGCCGTTATAGCAAAAAGCGCGCATCCGTTCGGGCATCCCGAAAAACCATTGCCAGAGATCGAGCTGGTGGGGTGCCTGGTTCATGAGGACGCCACCGCCTTCCCCTTCCCAGGTAGCACGCCAACCGCCGGTATTGAAGTAGTGCTGACTGCGGAACCAGGTGGTGATGATCCAGTTGATCCGGCGCACCTTGCCGATTTCACCGCTGTCGATGAGGTCTTTGACGAGCTGATTGACCCCTGCTATGGGAGATTTTGTCAAGGGAGTTTCGTCGTCTTCAATTCATA